>JAZNFD010000144.1:0-22510 GCA_045588975.1 Acutalibacteraceae bacterium
GAATATCGGTACCTGCGTCACAGCTCTCCTCTCGAGCATCGGTGTCAGCCGTAATGCAAAAAAGGTTGCGGTTGTTCATCTCTCGTTTAATATTATCGGAACTCTTATCTGCCTTATCCCGTTCTATTTCGGCAATATGATTTTTAAATGGGCTTTTGTTGATGAGGAAATCACCCCGTTTATGATTGCTATAGTTCATACAATATTCAACGTTGTAACAACCTTTGTTCTTTTGCCGTTCACAAAACAGCTTGAAAAGCTTGCAAACAAGATTATTTCCGACAAAGAAACAAAGAAGACTTATCCCGAACCCGTTCTTCTTGACGAAAGACTTCTCACCGTTCCGAGTGTGGCTGTTGAAAAATCGTTTGTAACCGTTTCGGAAATGTGCGAAATTTCGAAGGATGCGTTTGTTAAAGCGATTGCCCTTCTCAACGAATACGACGAAGATGATGCCGAAGAAATCATGCAGATGGAGTCTCACATAGACAAGCTCGAGGATATGCTCGGTACCTATATGATGAAGCTTTCCAACATCGGTGTTTCTGATGAAGACTCCAAGAATATCGCAAAAATTCTTCACACAATCGATGATTTCGAGCGTATCGGCGACCATGCGGTCAACCTCAAGGATGTTGCGCTTGAGCTTTACGAAAAGCAGATTGTATTCTCAAACGAGGCAAATGCGGAAATTGCAAAAATCACCGAAGCAATCACGGAAATTCTTGATATAACCTCAAAGGCATTCTGTAACAACGATATCGCTCTTGCAAAATCTGTTGAACCTCTTGAGCAGGTTATTGATGACCTTATTCTTAAGGTTAAGAGAAATCATATTTCCAGACTCAGGGGCGGCAACTGCACGATTGAGCTCGGCTTTGTTCTCAGCGATCTTCTTACCAACTACGAAAGAGTTTCCGACCACTGTTCAAATATCGCCGTTGCCGTTATCGAATCCGCACACGGTACTTTTGATATCCACGAATATCTGGAATCTGTTAAGGAAAACGGCGATAAAGATTTCGACAGTCAGTATAAAGAATTCGGCAAGCGTTTTTCAATCTGATAAAAGGGGATTCTCTTTATGGCAAAATCAGCAAATCAGAAGCTCAAGCTTCTGTATCTTCTCAGATTTCTTATGCAGTATTCGGATGAAGATCATCCGCTGAGTATGGCTCAGCTTATTGCGGAGCTTTCGGCAAACGGGATTTCTGCCGAGAGAAAGAGTATTTATGCAGATCTTGAATCGCTCAGATTATTCGGCATTGACATAATTCAGACCAAGGGTAAAAACGGCGGATATTATATCGGCGAGCGTGATTTTGAATTGCCCGAGCTTAAATTGCTTGTTGACAGCGTGCAGTCCTCAAAATTCATAACTCAGGAAAAAACCTACAAGCTGATTAAAAAAATCGAGAATCTTGCAGGTGTTTATGACGGTCAGCTTCTGCAAAGGCAGGTTTATGTTACAAACCGTGTAAAAAGCATGAATGAAAGCATCTATTATGCGGTCGATGCTGTTTCCGATGCAATAAACCAAAACCGAAAAATCCGTTACCGCTATTTTGAGTATACCGTTGAAAAAGAACGCAGATTCAGACACGGCGGCAGGTTTTACGAGGTCAGTCCGTTCGCGCTTATATGGGACGATGAAAATTATTATATGCTCGCCTGGGATTCCGAAGCCGAGAAGATGAAGCATTACAGAGTCGACAAAATGTCCGATGTGTCTCTGACTGATGCGGCACGTGAGGGCACGGAGGCTTTTGAGAAAACCGATATGTCATCCTACACAAAGTCGGTTTTCGGGATGTTCGGCGGCAAGGAGCAAAAGGTGAAAATCCGCTTTTCAAACCATCTTGTCGGAGCTGTGCTTGACCGTTTCGGAAGGAATACGATAATAATCAAAGACGGCGACGAACATTTCACGGCTACGGTCAATGCTGTTGTGAGCGGTCATTTTCTTGCGTGGGTGTTTGCTTTCGGAAACGAAGCGGAAATCATATCTCCCGAAAGTGTGCGTGAAGAGATGAAAGCGCATACAGACTCAGTATTAAAGAAATATATTTGACGAGAAAACCGAACCTGTTGATTCAGGTTCGGTTTTTTATGTTTTACAGAAAATTAATTCTTTTTTAATTTTTGAACGGTTGTTTTTTTGTATGATAGGTGGTATAATCTGTTATAACAGACAGGGGGATTTTACATGGAAAAATGCATAATTATAGGCGGCGGTCCCGCAGGACTTACAGCCGGATATGAGCTTCTTAAAAAGTCGAAGGACTATGAAGTTATAATTCTTGAGCAGAGCGATGTGCTCGGCGGTATTTCAAGAACGGTAAAGCATAACGGTCACCGAATGGATATCGGCGGACACCGCTTTTTCTCAAAGGATAAAAACGTAAATGATTTCTGGGCGGAGCTTATGCCTATGCAGGGGGCGCCGTCGATTGACGATAAGATTCTCGGCAGAGAAAAGGAGCTTGCAAAGGGAGGTCCTGACCCCGAAACCGAAGACAAGGTTATGCTTCTTCGTCGCAGAATTTCGAGAATTTATTATCTTAACAAATTCTTTGATTACCCCATTTCGATGAAGCCGCAGACTTTTATCAATATGGGTTTTGTAAGAACGGTCAAGGCGGGTTGCAGCTATCTCAAATCCACCGTTTCAAAGAAAGAGGAGAATTCGCTCGAGAATTTCTATATCAACCGTTTCGGCAAGGTGCTCTATTCGATGTTCTTTGAGGGTTACACCGAAAAGCTCTGGGGCAGACATCCGAGCGAAATCTCGGCAGATTGGGGCGCACAGCGAGTCAAGGGACTTTCTGTCCTTGCGGTTATAAAAGATATGCTTTCAAAGCTTGTTCCCAATAAGAACAGAAAGGTTGAAACCTCTCTTATTGAAGAATTCCGCTATCCCAAATTCGGACCCGGTCAGCTCTGGGAAACCGTTGGTGACGAGTTCGAAAAGCTCGGCGGTAAAATTCTCTATAACCATAAAGTTACAGATATAGATATTTCAAACGGAAGAATCAACAATGTAAAATGCGAAAACGGCGAAATTCTTGAAGGCGATATCTTCATTTCGTCGATGCCCGTAAAGGATCTTGTTGCGGGTATGGGAAGCGATGTTCCTGCCGCACCTGCAGAGATTGCCGCAGGCTTGCCCTACAGAGATTTTGTGACTGTCGGCTTGCTTGTTGATAAGCTTAATCTTAAGAACGAAACAGGCATCAGAACTCTCGGAAATATCGTTCCCGACTGCTGGATTTACGTTCAGGATGTCGGAGTAAAGCTCGGCAGAATCCAGATTTTCAATAACTGGTCGCCTTACCTTGTCAAAGACCCTCAGAATACCGTTTGGGTAGGTCTTGAATACTTCTGCGATGAGGGCGATGATTTCTGGAATATGGACGAAAAAAGCTGTGTTGAGCTTGCGGTCAGGGAACTTAAGTCGATGGGTGTTATCACTCCCGATGCAAAGGTGCTTGACAGCCACCGTGAAAAGGTTCAGAAGGCATATCCCGCATATTTTGACACCTACGACAGAATCGATGAACTTGTCGGTTATCTTGATACTTTTGAAAATCTTTACTGCGTCGGCCGTAACGGTCAGCACAGATATAACAATATGGATCACTCAATGGTAACTTCGTTTGAAACTGTTTCAAATATTCTCAGCGGTAAAAAGACTAAAGAGAATATCTGGAATGTCAACACCGAAGCAGAATATCACGAGGAAAGCTCCGATGAAGAAAATAAATCAAACTAAAGGAATATTGCCGCTTGTATTATTACTTGCGGCAGTAATTGTAATTGAAGCAATTCTTTCAAACTTCACATTTTTTGCCTATGTTACGGGTAACAATGCGAGAGAAGATTTTACTCCCGATGTCGATAATGTTGTCATTTATGAGGGCAACAGAACCGTCAGTCTTGATATTCCGTCGTTTTCTCTTAATTCCGTGAGCTATGATCTCAGGATTAACGGCATAGATGACGAAGATACAACGGTAAAGGTCCGTTATGCGGTCAGTGACGGCAACAGCGTAAATCCGTTTGTTGTCCGTTCGGAAACGGAATCCGTCGGAGTTGAGCCGAAGAGAGTGACGGCGTTTCTGCGCTCGCAGGGTGATGCACAAAGGCTTGAAATATCATTTGACGGGAACATGGAATTTGTTGTTTCCGATATAAAAATCAATCCGGATTATGCATTTTCTTTCAATGTTCTGCGTTTCGCTTTTCTTTTTGTTTTTGTCTGCCTGATTTATGTGCTGAAAGCAAACGGAAACTCAAAAAAGCTCAGAGACAGTATGAACTTTGATGCAGCAGCAACCGTTTCGGTTTGTGTGTGCGCGCTTTCGGCATTCGCTATGTGGATTCTCAATGCGTCGGGTGAGAGCGGTAACTGCATTTTTTATCCGATTGAAGGATATCTTGAAAATCAGTCACCCTATATTCAGCAGTTTGATGCTTTTATGAAGGGTCAGCTGCATTTTGATATCACCCCGACCGAAGAGCTTCTTGCTCTTGAAAATCCCTATAGTCCCGATATGCGTTCGGGTATTTATTATCTCTATGACAGAGCGTTTTTTGGCGGAAAATATTATTCCTATTTCGGTATTGCACCTATTATCCTCATTTATTTCCCGTTTTATCTTGTAACGGGTGTTCTGCCTGTTGACAGCACCGTAAGTGGAATTTTTTCACTCGTTGCGGCTGTGTTTATTCCCTTGGCGGTCATCGAGTGGGTAAAGCTCAGAAAGACCAATATCCGCCCGTGGTTTGCGGTGGTGTGTGCGGTCGGTGCGTTTTTTGCAAGCTCGGTTCTTGTTATTCAGAGAGGTAACACCCCGTTTTACTATATCGCAAGTATAGCGGGTATGGCGCTCGTTTCGGTTTTTGCGTATTGGATACTCAAGGCGTTGGGCGCGGATAAAAAGATAAGCAAAGCCGTCTTTTTCTTCCTTGCAGGCACAAGCTTTGCGCTTGCGTTCCTTTCAAGACTGAATTCGGTTATTGTTCCTGCGGTTATGGTTGCGGTGTTCGTTATTCTTTATTCGGTGAAGAGAATAAAAGAAAAGAAAGTTATGCCGCTTCTGAGCGAAATGTCGGTGCTTGCTTTTCCCGTTGCGGCGGCAGTCGGATTCTCGATGTGGTATAACAATGCGAGATTCGGAAGCCCTCTGCAGTTTGGAGCCGATTATCAGCTTACAATCGCCGATGCTTCGCTTTATGAACTCGGTGCCGACGGAATAGTCCCCTCAATCGTTCATTATTTTCTTCAGCCCCTCGGACTTACCGAAGCATTCCCGTTCATCGGGTTTGATTATTTTGCTCTTTCGGATTACGGAAGATATGTTTATGTTGATATGAATTACGGAATTTTTGCATTTCCGTTTAACCTTTTTATCTTGCTGAGCATATTTATTCTGAAAAGTAAAAAAGCCTCAAAAGAATCAAAAATTCTGCTTTCGTCGGGCATAGCTGCAATGCTTATAACAGCATTTGCAAATTTCTGCCTCGGCGGTGTTATTTTCAGATACACTTCAGATATCTCAGTTGCAGCGGCGTTGCTTTCGGCGGTTGTGATTCTTGAAATCTGCACATATATTCAGAAAAACAGCAGTGCGAAAATTTCACGAGCCTTTAAAACGGGTGTGATTGCGGTTACGGCAATCACGGTTTGCATAGCGCTTGCAACGTGCGTTCAGATTAACGGAAATATCAGGGCATACAGCCCCGAAATCTATGAAGGACTGAAAAATTTCTTTGTTTTCCGGAGTTGACACTATGTTTGTTGATGTTAAAAAATTAAAGGACAGGCTGATTCTGATTTCAGCCGCCCTCTTTGCCGCTTTTTCGCTGGCAACGGTTATTTATTATATTCTTTATCCGTCAGCGGCTTTTTTGCACGCCGACTGCACCGATACGATTCTTTGGGCAAAGGCAAGCTATGACGGAAAAGCTTTGTTTAATGAGGATTTCGGATATGCTGCGATGCTTCCGTTTGGCGGCACTGCGATTATGATTCCGCTTGTAGCGGTTTTTGGCTTGTCAATGACGGCGCACCGTATCGGCATGGTGATTTTTACCGTGCTGTTATTTGCATCCGTATTGTGGCTTTGCAGATGTCTTAAATTCAGCTATGCGCTTTCGTTTGTATCGGTCGGAACTCTTGCGCTTGTGCTTTGTTCCTCCGAAAAGCTCAGAGAAATTTTTTATGATCACGTCATTTATTACAGCATCGGCATTCTTATCATCTGCGTTCTTTTGTCGCTTTTTATCAAGTTCAAAGGAACGTTCAGTCAGGATGCTTCGGTTACAAAGCTTGTTCTTGTAACGTTTGCAACAGTTGTTTTTTCGGTTTGTTCTGCGCTTGACGGCGCACAGATCGTTGCAACGGGTATCTTCCCGGTGCTTTTTGCGGCGGTTGCCGAAATATTGCTGAACAAGGATAAAAAGCTTTTCGAAAAGGATAACCGTATTTCAATTTATTTTTGTATTATCTGCGGATTTTCGATGCTTATAGGTCTGTGGCTTCTTTCAATGCTCAGCAACGGGGTGACCGCAGGCTATGCAGGCGCATATACCAACTACTCCAACATGAACGAGTGGCTTGGCAATCTCGGTAAATTCCCCGAGCAGTGGTTCAGACTTTTCGGCGTTGATGCATATTACGGTATGTCTATCTTTTCTCCCGAATCCATAATCAATATTATTCATATCGGTACGGCGGCGGTTGTTGCCGTTGCTCCGATTGTTGCCTTGTTCTTCTACAATAAATTTGATTTCGGGTCAAAGCTTCTTGTCCTCACTCATTTCGGAATGAGTGCGGTTATTATGTTCGGCTATGTTTTCGGAATTCTTTCCGCAGCTAACTGGAGACTCAGCCCCATGGTCTGCACGGGCATTCTTGTTTGCTTTGCGATGTTCAAAGCGGCAAAGGGTTACGTTGTGCCGACGAGAATTATGGCGGCAGTCCTCTGTGTTCTTATTGTTATGAGCGGAGTGAATTTTGTTTCTGTTGCCAAAATGGAGAAAAACGGAGTTGAGAACAACGAGAAATACCGTCTTGTTGAGATATTGAGAGATAACGGACTCACTCACGGATATGCGACTTTCTGGAATTCGCAGGTTATAACTCTGATTTCGGATTCTGAGGTTTCTGCCGCAAACGTTGATATCAACGAGAACGGCATAGCTCCCTGCTATTATCAGACGAACAAAAATCAGTTCCTTCCGCAGGAGGGTGTTGAGAGATATTTTGTTCTTATGTCGGATCACGAAATGTCTGTGCTTCAGCAGACTGCTGACTGGGCATATTTTGAGCTTATGAGCGACGAAGTAATCAATGCTGACGGCTACAAGATTTTTGTGTTCAATTCATTAGCTTTTCTGAATTAAAGACAAACCAATAAATATTGCTGATTGGCGGCGGCGCAATGCTTGCCGCCTTTTTTGCGCCTTCTTTCAGCTTTTTAAGGAAGGGCAGGGGATAAACGGGGTCTGAGTAATATTTTTCGTCTGTACTGCTGAGAACAAGAACGGCGGTTTCCTGCCCGAGCGTTATTTTTTTTGCGTTTTCTTCCGCAACAAAAACACCTGCAATTGCCGATGTGACACAAAGGCACACCATTGCGGTTATGATATAAGCTCTGAAAATTTTTATTTCAATCACCCTTTTTGATATTCATCCATAATTGAAGCGAGTGCGGCGGCGAGCATTCTGCCCGAATAGCAGGCTTCTTCAAGTGTGTTTGCTTCACTTCCCATTTCAATGAGAAGGCTGAAGCGTGTCATATCCATGTTGTATTTGCGTTGCGAAAAAAGAACGGGTCGCATAAGCCCCGGGAACATCGTTTCGCATTTTTTCTGAAGTTGAAGGGCAAAACGCAGGTTGTATTCCCAGTCGGGAAAATCCTTGACTTTGCCTTCTTCCGCTCCCGTTATTATCATCAGCTGAGCCGCTTTTTTGCCACCGATTGTATTAACGGGTTTGATTTTCTCACCGTTATTCTGCGTGATTGAATCTCTGTGGATATCAAGCACAATCTGAATTTCGGGATGCTCTGCAAGATGCTTTTCAACTGTTTTGCGGGAATTGGGATATGAGTCGGAGTAGTTTTCATCGTGAATGGTTTTATCGTGAATAACAGTATACCCCAGTTTTTCAAGATGATTCGCAATCTCCGTACCGACACGAACGATATTTCTGTTTTCATCATTTGTTCTGGCGGTGTAATCCTGAGCATACCAGTCGCGCTCAATCATTTCGTATCCTTCGGATGTGTGGCTGTGAAAAATAAGCACGGCGGGTTTTGATTTGTCAACGGAAAGTTCAAGAGGCTCCGACAGCACTTTTTCTATATTAAGAGTTTTTGTAGACGTAGTGTTTTTTACTCTGATATTTTCAAAAATATGTGTTGCACCTGCTTTTTCATATGTAACCGATTTTATGCCGCTGTCTTTTTTGTCATCTTTAAAAAGCTCGGTGTATTTTTTTATAAGAGCGGTTATGTCATCGGGGGTTTTTGTTATATCGTGTGTTTTAATGTTTTCAGCGGTTTTTGTAACGGTCGCCTGTGTCACGGGTGCAACCGCTGAAACCGATTGCTCGGATTCTGTTTTGGTTTCGCCGGCATTGCCTTCCGAATAAAACATAACGGATGCGACGGCAAGAGCAATGTTGTCCGAAAAACCGCTGATGCAGACAGTTACCGCCAAAGCAACGGAAAAGATGAGTGTGTAAATTTCGTGGTGCCTGTCTTTTTTTTGAGTGTATTTCATTTTCATTTCTCCCTTCAAAAGATTATATGCAGAAGAAATGATTTTAATGGTTACATTTTGTAATATACTCAGTCGGATTTGTAACAGTTTTGTTTTGATATTGTAAATAAAAAGGGGTTACATTTCTGAGTTTTTCGGGATATAATAAAAATACAGATTATGATATATGACTTCGGAACGCAAGCAGATTGAGTGCCCTGTAAGCGTTTTCCGTTCCATCCTTTCTATAAAATTGTTCAAAGTCAAAAAAGGAGCTTTCTGCTGTCAGAAAGCTCCTTTGACTTTTTAAATATCGATTGTAAAAATTTTCTTTCCGCCCTGCATGGTAACATCGACTTTATCGGCGAGGCGGATTTTCGCTTCTGCACCGTCGGGTACGGTTACTTCAACCGTGAATCCGCTTTCTGCTTTTCTCCAGTAACAAGCGGCTTTTCCCAGCGGAGTTTTTATTGAAGCCTTCACGAATTCGAGTCCGCAGTCAAGCATAGGTGCAACGGTAAAATTTTTCCATCCGTTTTTAACGTCTCTGATGCCTGCAAGATGAGTGAAAAAAGCTTCGTCATAGGTTGCAAGAAAATAGTGATTTTTTGAACGGGTGGTTTTCTCCCAGCTTTCCCAGGCGGAATCTGTGCCGTTTTCAAGCCAATAGCCCCAGCTCGGATAGGTTTTTTGTGTAAGCACTTTCATTGCGATATCGGTATATCCGCTGTCAAAAAGGACGGGAAGAACAAATCTTGTGCCCGTACATCCCGTGTCAAGATGACAGTCACGGTTTATGAAATCCTCAGCAAGATTTCTGATCACCTTTTCTCGGTATTCATCAGGCACCATACCGAAACAGAGAGGAAGAAGATTTGAAGTTTGTCTGTATTTTGTTCTGTTTCCGATTTCACGCCAGAAGTTTGTGTCATATATCCCTTGCTCGGGTTTATAGAATTTTTCATTGAATGCTTTGCAAATCTCATCTGCCGCCGCTTCGTAAACGGCCGTATCTTCGCTTATGCCGAGTTTCTCGCAGATGCGCACCATTGATCTGAGCATTGCATAGATAAATGATGTGCAGCAGATTGCAGCGCCTTCAGACGGGTCTGTGAACACTTCTTCCAGACCCGACGGTGCAACCCAGTCTGAAAGACCTCTTGTGCCCCACACCCAACCAAGATCTTTCATCTCTTCGATATCTTTTTCTGCAAAAAGCTTAAGATTGGGATAGAGATTCCTGACATAATCTTTTCTGTCGCAGTAATCCAGAAGTGCCTCAGCACCGAACACATAAATCGTGTTCCAGACGGGGGAGTTATCTATGCGGAGATTCACCGACGGAACAAGCACGGGTACCTGCCCGTATTCAACGAAACAGTCGTCCATAATGTCGACGAAATTCGCCATATATCTGCTCATATCGAAGTTATACATCATTATCGGTAGAGCGCAGTTTGCATCGCCCAGCCAGCCGTTCTTTTCCCATACGGGTGTATCGGTCGGCTTGCCCTGAAAATTGCTCAGCAGCGTGCTGACCATAATTTTGTGCATTCTGTTAAGCATCTCGTCGGAGCATTCGAATTCGCCGATGATTTCAACATCGTTTGCGGTTTTATATAATGTAATATCATCGGTTTCAAGCTTTTCAAGGTTTTCTATCTCTATATACTTGAAACCCTTATAGCTGAATTTCGGTTCGAATTCGAACGGCTCACCGTTGCTGATGAAACAGTCGTGCTGAATGTATCCGTGAGGCCACCAGTTTCCGTCACGGCCTTCTCCTTTTCCAATTTTCGGAACGTGTCCCTCTGCAGTCAGACTTTCGCCGTAAGTGATGCGCACTTCGGTATCTTTCGGAGCATCGATTCTGATTTTTGCCCAGCCTGCCGTCATTTCGGGCGAAGTAACGATATAGCTTCCGCTTTCGTGACGGAAAATTCCTGCCGCCTTGAATTCGGCAATTCTCCTTATCGGAGGCATATCCTGAAGCTTGAGTTTACCCGGAGGAGGACTTACCTCAACAGCGTTTTTCCACTTGAAGTCCGTGCGTCTTGCATCGTAAGTCTCGCCGAGATAGATGCTGTTTGCAACCGTCGGCCCGTCAAGAGTAGCAAGCCAGGTTTCATCGGTTTCGATTCTTTCGTTCGTGCCGTCAGAATATTCAATGTCTATCTGCGCAATCAGTTTGGGGGCAGAGCGCCAGGGAGCAACCTGCCAATTCCAGATTGTTGTTTCTTCATTGAAAAAGCTGTGACCAAGCTCAACAGTTATAGTATTTTCTCTGCTCAGCATCGTTGAGATGTCAAACACGCGGTAAAGCACGGTTTTGCTGTATTGTGTATGTGCCGGGTTGAGAATACTGTCATCGGGCAGAATGCCGTTGATTTTCAACTCAAACAGACCGAGACCGCATATGCAGATTTCGGCTTTTGAAATTTCCTTTGCAATGTTGAATTCTTTTTTGAAAATCGGAGCAAAACGGTCCTTAACCGTCATTTCCGCTCCGATCCATTTTGCACTCCAACTATACATAAAAGCACCTCAGATGTGATTAATACATTGTTTTTGAAAGGTAGTAGCAAACCCACAGTGCGATTACAAATGCGGATTCGGCGGGGATTGCAAGCTTTGTGTAGGGGCATTTCCAGCCTTTGTCGACGCAAAGGAAGATTGTTCTCGTGACAAGAACGGTTGTTGCAAAGAAAAGACCGCCGACGAGTGAATAAACGGGAGTTTCAAGGGCAATAGTAAGATAAAGAAGAAATGCACCGAGAGCGAATGAAATGCCGCCGTAGTAAACTCTGATTTCGGTTTTACCGGCATTGTCAACGGGCTTAACTGAAAAACTTTCCGCATTTTTAATCGGTTTTGTGATGAAAACAACTGCCATACCGAAGAAGTAAAGCACAAGACCGATGACCGCAATGCCTGCGGGCAGATTGGAAAAGAAAATCTCTTTCATAAAAAACTCCTTTTTGTTTTTTCCTTAATTTTAATATAAAAAACAGTGATTTACAATAGGAAAAAACTTATTTAAAAAATATAAAAAATTTTCAAAAAAGTGTTGACTTTTCCATATAAGTGTGTATAATATATATCCGTAGCCCAGTTGCGAGTTACATTGGGGAATAGTGTAACGGTAGCACGACAGACTCTGACTCTGTTTGTTGGGGTTCGAATCCCTATTCCCCAGCCAATAAATCCCGTTTGCTTTTCGCAGACGGGATTTTTACTTATCTGTTTTTGAAATCGGAGATTCCAGAATGAAAAATCTGATAAAAAGATTGCTTTCAAACAGAATAGGGCAGAAGCTGATAGGTTTAGCCTATAAAGTCTGGTGTTTGTTTTGTAAGATGCTGCCGCTGAAAAACAGAACTCTGTTTTTTACAATCCGTGCAGACGGCAAGCTGCTCGATAACGCAAAGGCTGTTTATGATTCGCTGAATGCGGATAAAATCATTTTTGCCCATATGCTTCCCCATTCGCATCGCATAAGCTTCAAAGCGCTGTTTTATCTCCTCACAAGCATGGTTATTGTGACGGATGACTATTTGCGCTATTCCCGTTATACGAGATTCAGAAAAGACCAGAAGATATTTCAGATATGGCACGCTTGCGGCGCGTTCAAGATGTTTGGACTTGATGCTCCCTCAAAGCTCACCAAAGAGCAGGAGCGAGCCACTCATTCGCAATACAGCGCCGTTGCCGTAACGGGCGAAGAGTGCCGTAAGTTTTATGCGGGTGCATTCGGAGTGAGCGAAGAAATCTGCCTTTCTGTCGGTCTTCCGAGGACGGACAGACTTTTTACCGATGCCGGGAAAATGAGAAAATCCTTTTTTGAAAGGCATCCTGATTTTGAGGGTAAACGCATTTATCTTTATTGCCCAACATTCCGTGAGGTTGAAGGAGAAAGGGTAGTTTACAATCCCGGAATTGATTGGGAGAATCTGAGTAAAGAGCTTTCCGATGATGAAATATTTATTATCCGCCGCCATCCGCTGATGGCATATCCTCTTGCTGATGGTGTATACAATAATATATATGACCTTTCGGATGAATCAACCCTTGAGCTTACGGCTGCATGCGATGTGATTATCACGGACTATTCTTCCGTTATTTACGATGCCTGCCTGCTCGATGTGCCGACGGTGTTTTATTGCCCCGACTATAAGGAATATGAGCGCGGATTCTATCTGAAATTTCCCGAGGATTTGCCGGGTGTTCTTGTTACCGAAAGCGGAAGCTTGCTTTCTGCCGTAAGGCAGACAAAAGAAAAGCCGCCTGTTGATCGAATCAATGAATTCAGAAACAGACAGCTCAGTGCTTGTGACGGTCACGCAACCGAAAGGGTTGTTAAAATCATTGAGAATTGGATGAAATAATTTTCTCGAAAATTCTTTCGGTATTGTTGCAGTCGATATAATCAAAATTGAAATCTCTGAAAGTACGAAGTTTTTCTTCGTTCTTTCGGGGATTTTTTATTTCTTCAATAACAGAAATGAAGTTTTTGGCGATCGGCCCGGGAACATAGCTTTCATAATCGAAATAGAATGAGCGTTCTTTTTCGTATGAATCAAGGTCGAACGCAAAGAAAATGCAGGGCTTTGAAAGCAGAGCAAAATCCATACACACGGAAGAGTAGTCGGTTATCAGCACATCGCAGATGAGGGTCAGGTCGTTTATGTCGTGCCCCTCCGTAGCATTAACGGCGCCGTCAACCGCTTTGCCTGAATGAATCTGCGGATGAAGCTTTACGATAAGGCTGTATTCTTCACCGAGTTCACGGTTAAACAAGTCAATGTCAATATTTTCGACAATGTTTTTGTCGGTTTCGGGGTTGTCACGGAATGTCGGAGCATAAAGCACAAGCTTTTTGCCCTTGCATTCGGGATGCTTGCTGTCGAAATCGGCTCTGATTTTGTTTGCGTCACGTTCACAAAGAAGCATATCAATTCTCGGAGTGCCGAGCGGTAGGATTCTGCTTTCGTTAACACCGAATGCCTCGGAGTAAATCGGCACAACATTTCTTGAAGAGCAAATAACATATGTAAGCTTTTCGGAGCATTTCTTTTCGCGGTCTCTGACATCGTCTGTCAGCGGTGCGGAAAGACCGAATTTTTTGAACGCACCTTCAGCGTGCCAGAGCTGAGTTATGACGGCCTCTTCGCTGAAATTCAGAGAAGCCATAGGCATAAAGTTATCGTTCAGAAAAACATATTTTGCAGTTGCAAGAGCTTTGGCTTTAACCGTGAAAAAGCCGATGGCATTAAAAGCTGAAGAAATCACATTTCCGACGGATGAAAAATCAATTTTCAGATCGGATGTGGATATTGTGACGATGTCGTATCCGCCTTTTTCCTCAGTATATGAACGCAGGATTCCAAGGGAATCCGCATTCCCGCCGTGATGCGGTGCAACAAAAGCTATTCTGTTTTTCTTGAGTGGAAACATAAGCCTGCTCAGATTGAAGAAAAGAGCATATAAAAAGTAGAAAAGCTTTTTCAAAATCAAAACTCCGTTATTTTTTTATTCTGAGGAACATCATTGCTCCGAGTTTCAAAACAAAATCGGGAAGAATTCCGAATTTTCTGTTTCTCTTGAGAAGAGAGATAACCTTAAGAAATCTCATATCAAGAGCATTGTTGCCGCTTAGGGTGATGATGATTCTGCCTTTTGCCGCCTTCCTGGCCGCAGAGCGAAAACCTTTTAACGGAAGGACGGAAATATTCTCATATGTTTGCAAAGCATCGTTTTTGGCGGTTATAAGCTCAAAAGTGGGCATTGTCTGTGCGTAAAGCGACTGAATAAATTCCTCAGAAGGCTTTTTTGCAATGACGCTGACGAACGGCTTTTTTGCAATTTCTTTTTTTGAGAAAAGAGGCTCACCGATATCTTTTATAACGTTGTTGCACTTTTTCTTTGTTTCGTCAGTCATTCTTGCTCTGATTTCAGCGGCTTTTTTGCCGATGAGGTCAAGCGTTTCGGCATCGCCTCTCCAGAGTGAACGGTAAAACTCGTTAACAAGTGCTGTAAAATATTTGTTGAGAATTTCCTGAAGGTAGTCTTCTGTACTTTCGCAGTTTTTGCCGTCAAACGACTGCTTCGCCGCTTTATATATAAGCTCGTGCGACTGCGAGAAATGGTCCACAAGCTCATATTCTATTCTCTGGCTTACCGAATATCCCTGGTCGGGAGAAAGTCTGCGGTATTTCATAACGGCATCATAAACACCCGTGATTTTCGGCTGGGTCTTGTAAACAAACTGCATAAAGAATGCGCCGTCCTCGCTGTAACGAAGCAAGGGGAAGCGTACACCGCTTTTCTGCAGAATTTCGGTTCTGTAGCATTTGTTGCAGGTCAGAAAATTCCAGAGAAGTCTTTTGTCGTAGCAGTCAATATACTTTTCTTTTGAAAGACTGTCAACTATCGGGTTATATTCCGTACCGCCGTATCCGAAACGCATAAGGCGGCATATACCGAGGTCTGCGGAGGTTTCTTCCAGTGCGTTATACATTGCTTCAAGTGCGTTTTCGCTGTAAAGGTCGTCGCTGTCAAGAAATACCGTGTATTTTCCCTCAGCGTGTTCGATTCCGTTGTTTCTTGCGGCGGAAACACCCGCATTCTCCTGATAAACAGAAAGAATACGCTTATCTCTGTCTGCGTATTCAGCAATGATGTCGGCAGTTGAATCGGTCGAACCGTCATTGACCGTAATAATTTGAATCTCCTTGAGTGTTTGCCCAAGGAGATTGTCGAGAGTTTCTTTAAGAAATTTTTCGCTGTTATAGCAGGGAACAATAACAGATACTTTATATTTCATAATTATTTATTCCATTTCAGAACGGTCTTGCCGAAGTTTCGGCTGATATCCTGAGCAAATGCGGAATGAATATCGGCGATGGTATTTATTTCGGCAACCTGACCTATAAGATTTTCAAGATAGGATGCTATTTTGGGATTCTCTTCAAGGATATCCATGGTTTTTTGGAAATCCTCAACACCGCTTCGGCTTGAACCGAAAAGGCAAAGACCTCTTTCAAGCACCATTCTTGTGTTGATGTCAACGAATCTTTCGCTGACGCCCATAAGACCTACCGTGCCCTCGGGATTGATAAGATCAATAATCTGTGCAAGTGCAAAACGCGAGCCTTCACCGCCGACGCATTCGAAAGCGTGGTCAACCTTGATGCCTTCGGGTACGTGATCAACGTGGTATGCACCCTCTGCGAAAGTGAAATAACCGAGCTTTTCGTAAACCGTACCGAATATATGGAGCTTGGTGTCGGGGTAGAGTGCTTTGAGAATGAGAGCGGTTATGAAGCCTACATTTCCGTCGCCCCAGATTCCGATTGAATCTTTTCTTGAATGCGAGAATCTTTCGAAACGGCGAACCGCGTGAACGGCAACGCTGATAAGCTCCGCAAATGAAGCGACTCTCGGGTCAACGCTGTCGGGAACCCTTACAAGTCTGTCGGGAGCGATGTCGATGTAATCTCTGAGAAATCCGTCGTATCCGCTTGAGCAGAATCGGCTTGAAAGGCGGTAGTTCTCGGCGATAACGTCATCTTCTTCCATAGGCGTATTCGGCACGGGAACAACAATTTCGCCTGTTCTGAATGTTCCCGTTGGATCAAAAATGACCTTTGCACAGCATTCGTGAATGAGTGCCATGGGAAGTTTTGCTTTAAGCACTTCGCGGCTTCTGTTGCCGAGATAATAACGCTGGTCTGCTTTGCAGATTGAAAGATAAAGCGGGCGGAGAATAACCTTGTTTTTTATATCCGGCTCAGTGCAGGCGACATCAATCATGCCGGGTGCAATGAGTCTGTAAACGGTATTAATCATCTTATTCCTTGCCTTTCAGAAGCGTGTTGGCTACCTTCATGTCATACGGATATGTGATTTTGATATTGAATACTTCGCCTTCAACCATAAACACATCTTTGTTTTTTATGGAGAAGATTTTGCAAGCATCGGTGAGGATTGCTTTTTCATCCTCGGTGAGGCTTGCAAGAACTCTTTCGAGCTCTTTGAGTCTGAATGACTGGGGTGTCTGACCCTGGAACATTCTTGTGCGGTCGGGGATTGATGCGATCATTTTTCCGTCAGCACTTTCAACGATCGTGTCCGTTGCGGGGATAACTGTATCGCAAGCACCGTATTTAAGAGCAGCTTCAACGTTTTCCTCAATTATTCTGTGAGTGAGGAAAGGTCTGACTGCATCGTGAGTTACGATAACGGTTTCTTCGTCGGTTTCAAAGTTTTCCTCGATATAGGCAAGAGCATTTTCAAGTGTACCGTTTCTGGTTGCACCGCCGGGGATGACGGTTACGGGTTTGCCTTCGGGGAGGTGCTTTTTGACTAAATCCTGAGTGTGTGCAACCCATGCTTTGGGGCAGAGCACAAGAATCTCGTCGATTTTATCATTAACAAAGAATTTTTCAATGGTGTGGATAATAACGGGTTTACCGCCAAGCTCAAGATACTGCTTGGGTGTGTCGGAATTACCCATACGGCTGCCTATGCCGCCTGCAAATACTGCTGCAAAAACCATATTTATCAATCCTTTCAGCTTGCTTTTTTATTTACCGCCTTTAACCATTTGGTTATACTGGTCGCATATTTCCTTTGCATCGCCCTGTGCGATGAGTTTGCCTTTTTCGAGAATAATTGCCTTGTTGCAGATGTTGAGCACCTGCTGTGTGCTGTGGGAAACGAAAAGAACGGTTATGCCTTTGTCAAACATTGAGCGGATTTTAGCTTCACTTTTCTGTCTGAATTTCGCATCGCCAACCGACAAAACCTCGTCAAGAATGAGAATTTCGGGTTCAACAGCCGTTGCAATGGCAAAACCAAGCCTTGCTCTCATACCCGAAGAATAGTTTTTGACGGGAACATCGATAAAATTGCCGAGTTCCGAGAATTCAACAATTTCATTATATTTTTCTTCGATGAACTTTCTGGAATATCCCATTGTTGCACCGTAGAGGTAGATGTTTTCTTTTCCCGAATAGTTCATATCGAAGCCTGCACCGAGTTCGAGCATCGGTGCAATAACACCGCTGACTTTAACGCTGCCTTTTGTTGGCTTAAGCACGCCTGCAATAACCTTAAGAAGCGTTGATTTGCCTGCACCGTTAAAGCCGAGCACACCGACTCTGTCACCTTTTTCAACCGTGAAGCTGATATCCTGAAGCGCCCAGAATTCGGTGAAGTGCAGCTTTCTTGTGATAAGCTTAATAAAATATTCCTTGAGATTGTCAACCTTCTCTTTGTTGAGGTTGAACAACATACTCATATTTTCAACAACGATTGCGGGTTTACCCATAACTACTGTTCTCCTTTAAATGTGGAGGATGAATTTATCCTGCTTTTTGTAGAAGGCAATAAGTCCGATTGCAACGGTTATTACTCCGAAAGCAAGAGAATAAAGAAGATGGTTTATATTGAACATTTCTCCGTACAGCACACAGCTTCTGAACATCTGGGTGATTGAATAAAGCGGGTTTGCCATAAGGAACATCTTAAAAATCTCGTTTTTGATGTTAAGCTGTTCAACCTGATAGAAAATCGGAGTAAGGTAGAAAAGGAGTGTGCAGAAAACCTCATAAAGATATTCAACATCTTTGAAGAAAACTTCAAGAGTGGAGAGAATAAGACCAACACCGATGCTGACCAGAAGAAGAATCAGAATAGGTATCGGAGAAAGAAAAATATACGGAGTGATATGAGGCGGTTCGTTTGAGAAAAAGTAGAAGTATACCATAAAACAAACGAGAACCGTAAGTGAAATAAGGAAAGTAACAAAGTTGGCTATTATGTTTGAAAGGGGATAGATATACTTCGGAACATAAACCTTTTTGATTACCGAGGCGCTGTTTCTGATTGAACGCATTGCTCTTTTGGTGGACTGAGTGAAAAATTCAAAAATCAGTCGACCGCAGAGAAGGTAAATCGGATAGTTCACGACTCCCGCACGTTTTCCTCCGAAAACTCCGCCGAAAACAACAACAAGGATGATTGTTGTCAGAAGCGGCTGAAGGAATGTCCAGAAAATGCCGAGAACTGAGTTTCTGTATTGCAGTTTGATGTTTTTTCTGACGATTTCCATAAGAAGAAATCGGTATTTGTAAAAGTTCTTTATGTACTTCATAGCTGTTATTCCTTTGTTATTTCAGACCCCATTTTCTGAAATAACTTATCATAGATTTGATTTGAACAAGCTTGAGATGAAAATTCTTTTTTGATTCGCGTCCCCATTCGTGATAAACCGTTGCCTCGGGATAATAGACAGCGCGGCTTCTCCGGTTGACTTCACGGGTGAGGTCGCAGTCTTCAAAATACATAAAGTAGCGGCTGTCAAATCCGCCGATTTCTTTGAAAAGACTTGTTCTGATAAACATAAAGCAACCGGGTGCGTTTTCGATATCTGTCGGCTTTGAAAGATCGCAGTCAAGCATTGCATACTCTTTGAGGAGTTTGCTCGGCTCGCCGTTTCCTCTGAGCCTGCTTGCAACGAGGAATGCAGGCGAAGGATTCTTTTTGCCGAGGATCTGAAGTCTTCCGTCGGGGAATCTTATTTCGGGGGATGCCATGCCGATATCCGGATTTTCGTCAAGAAAGCCGGCAAGCTTTGCAATAACGTCATCCCTTACGATAATGTCGGGATTGATGATTACGTGATAATCGGAATCAAGTTTGTTGAGGATTGTGTTGTGTCCCGCACCGAATCCGATATTACCGCTGCTCTTTATAAGAGTTACTTTGGGGTAATTTTTTTCTATGTGTTCAATTGTTCCGTCTGTTGACCCGTTATCAACAACATACAGTCTGAACGGAACTTCGGTGCATTTTAAAAGCGAACCCAGAGCATTGTCAATGGTGGCAATGTTATTGTAGGTTACAATGCAACCGGTTATTGTTTTATTCATTGTGTTTTTCCTTTCCAAGGCACATATTGGAAATTATTTTATCCTCGCCAAAGACGAAATCATTTTAAGCCGCCACGTTATCTTTTGGGCAAACGAGGTTTTGCCTCCGGTAACATTGCTGCCGTGTCTGCGCCAAAGAATAAGAGGTTTACTCAGCATAACGGTTTTTCTTTTTTTCTTCAGCGCAACAAGAGCGATCCACCAATCGTGCATCGGGAGTTTTTCGGGAAAGGGGAGTGTCTCAAGCATAAGCTCGCGGGTGAATGCCATGCAGCATCCGACGAAGGAATTTTTTGCAAGATTTTCGAAAAACGATGTGTTTGAGCCGTGTGAAGAAAAATATGATTCGTCTGTGATATTGAGGTCGGCATCGGTAACAGATGCATCGTGCAGAACGAGTTGCGCCCCGTTTCGGATTTCATTCATAACGAGTTCAATCTTATCGGGAAGCCACACATCATCCTGATCGCTCAGAAAAATAACATCTCCCGTGCAATTGAGCATTGCATTTTCGAAGTTTTTGACAACTCCTTTACCGTGACCTTCAATATAGCGTATTCTTTTGTCTGCCGAAGCTATATCTAGAACGATATCCCGCGTTTTTCCTGCGGGATAATCGTCCGAAACAATAACCTCGTCATTTTCACCGAGCTGCCTGAGGATGGATTCAAGTTGCTTGGCGATATATTGCTCGCCTTTATATGCGGCAAGCGCTACGGATATTTTCATATCAGTCGATGCTCTTCATAGTGGGGAAGAGAAGAACGTCTCTGATTGCCTGAGAGTCGGTAAGCAGCATACACATTCTGTCGATGCCGAAGCCGATACCGCCTGTGGGGGGCATACCGTATTCAAGTGCCATAAGGAAATCTTCGTCTGTTGTGTTTGCCTCGTCATCGCCCTGAGCAAGCTGAGCTTCCTGAGCCTTGAAACGCTCTCTCTGGTCGATGGGGTCGTTAAGCTCAGAATAAGCGTTTGCCATTTCCCAGCCGTTCATGAAGAACTCGAAACGCTCAACGTAGTTGGGGTCTTCGGGCTTCTTCTTTGTGAGGGGAGAAATCTCAATGGGATGATCCATAACAAATGTGGGCTGAATGAGATGCTCCTCTGCATATTCTTCAAAGAACATTGCAAGGATATCGCCCTTGCCGTGTCTTTTTTCGTATTCGATGTGGTGCTTGTCAGCAAGTGCTCTTGCATCCTCGAGAGTTTCAACTTCGTTCCAGTCGATGCCTGCATACTTCTTGACGGCATCAACCATAGTGATTCTTTCGAAAGGCTTTCCGAGGTCCATTTCGACGCCGTTGAAGGTGATTGTTGTTGTGCCGAGAACAGCCTGAGCAACGTGTCTGTAAAGATTTTCGGTGAGGTCCATCATACCGTTGTAGTCTGTGAATGCCTGATAGAGCTCCATGAGTGTGAATTCGGGGTTGTGTCTTGTGTCAACGCCTTCGTTTCTGAAAACTCTGCCGATTTCGTATACCTTTTCCATGCCGCCGACGATAAGTCTCTTGAGGTAAAGCTCAAGAGAAATGCGGAGCTTGAAATCCTCGTTGAGAGCATTGTGGTGAGTCTCGAAGGGTCTTGCTGCAGCACCGCCTGCGTTTGAAACGAGAATGGGTGTTTCAACCTCGATGAATCCCTGTGAATCAAGATAGTTTCTGATTTCTCTGATGATGAGTGAACGCTTGATGAAAGTATCCTTTACATCAGGATTCATAATAAGGTCGAGGTAACGTCTTCTGTAACGTGTGTCGGTGTTGGTGAGACCGTGGAATTTTTCGGGGAGGGGGAGAAGTGACTTTGTGAGGAGTCTGATTTCCTTTGCATGAACGGAAACTTCGCCTCTTCTTGTTCTGAAAACAAAGCCCTTGACTTCAACGATATCGCCGATATCCCACTTTTTGAAATCTGCAAAGCTCTCTTCGCCGATTTCGTCAATCTTGACGTAAACCTGCATTCTTCCGCTGCGGTCTCTGACATCGATGAAGTTTGCCTTACCCATATCACGGCGGCTCATCATACGTCCGCTGATGCAAACGTCGGTGTTTTCAAGTTCTTCGAAACGCTCAACGATTTCAGCGTTGTGGATGGACTGCTCTGCGGTTGTTATCTGAAACGGGTCTTTGCCTGCAGCCTGAAGCGCTTCAAGCTTTTCCACTCTGATTTGTCTGAGTTCGTTAACGTCCTGAACCTGCTCCTCTTCGGGAGCGGCATTGATAATCTTTTCTTCTGCCATAATTTATGATTCCCTTTCTTTAAAAAAGCGACAGGAGGAGCGGTTGCTCTTGCTTCCCGTCGCCGAATTTTTTATTTTGAAATTGCAATTACTTTCATCTTGATGACTTTGCCGCCGGGAGTGTGTACTTCGGCGATGTCGCCTACCTTTTTGCCCATAATAGCCGAGCCAACGGGCGAAAGGTCTGAAATGATGCCGTTTTCGATATCGCTCTTGCCGAGGATTTTGTATTCAACTTCCTCTTCAAAATCCATATCGTAAAGAGTAACTTTTGAGCCGATGTGGATAGCTTCTGTTGTAAGCTCTTCTTCGTCAAGGATGATTGCGTAACGCAGGTCAGCTTCGAGTTTGGCTATTTCAGCTTCCATCTTAGCCTGTTCGTTCATCGCCTCATCGTATTCGGCGTTTTCTGAAAGGTCACCGTGTGAACGGGCTTCCTTGATTTTTTCTGCGATGTCGTCTCTGCCTTCTGTTTTGAGCATATTGAGTCTGGCGCTGAGTTTGTTATAATCCTCACGGGTAAAGACAGTCTGGTTTTCCATTTCGCTATATCTAAGTCGGATCGTAG
>JAZNFD010000145.1:0-3162 GCA_045588975.1 Acutalibacteraceae bacterium
TGTCTATCTTCGTGTCGTAATCGCCGTAATAAATGCGTTCTCCGCCTTTTTTGATTTGATTCAGAATAACGGCTTTCCAGCAAAGGAACCCGAGAACGATAATATTCATCGCAAACCAAAGAACCGTGGAAAAATCGTTTCCATATCCGAAACCGTTCAAACATAAAAACACCTGCTGTAACGAGTACTGCAATCGCTGTGAGAACAGCGATTGCAATAACTATTGGTTTTTTCATTCTATAATCAGTCTGTCAATTTTGCACCGCAGGCTGTGCAGAAGGCACTGCCTGTAAGCGGAGCACCGCAGAACGGGCACTGACCCTGTGCCTGAGGCTGTGCGGGCTGACCGTACTGAGGCTGCTGATTGTAGCCGTTATTCATAGGCATTCCCTGGTTATAGCCCTGATTCATCGGCATACCGCCGTTCATGCCCATACCGTTGTTCATCGGCTGATTGTAACCGTTGTTCATGGGCATACCCTGATTGTAGCCCTGATTCATCTGGTTGTAGCCGTTGTTCATCGGCATACCGCCGTTCATACCCATACCGTTATTCATACCCATATTCATACCGTTGTTCATAGGCATTCCCATGTTGGGCATTGCCTGACCGGGAAGAAGTGTGCCGATAACCTCCATCGCCATCTGCTGGAAGCGGTTGTATTCCATTGTACCCATACCCTCAACACGGTTGTCGTTGAGTCTTACCGTGAAATCATCAAAATAGGGATGATTTACAACAAATTTGAGGTCGAAGTTATAGTAATACTTGTATCTCGGCGGTGTGTAGCTTACACGCTGACCGTCCTTGCCCTGAGTATAAATTTCCTCACGGTCTTCATCAACCCTGAGGTTACAGCCCGTAACACTTGAAAGCGGAATAACATCGGGGTTTTCATCGCTCCAGCTTCCGGGATTGCGACGTGAAACAACAAAGCTCTGCTTCATCGGGTCGATATAAATTTTGTCGTCCTCACCAAATGTGAACATCGGTGAAAAGCCTGCAAGAATCTGCTTGTTCTGCTCTCTGTAAGCAAGCTGCTGTTTGATTTCTTCAACGGTCGAGCTTCTTCTTTCGCTGAAAAACGGTGAAAGCTTCTTTGCACAGTCTTTGCACATATTGCCGTCTTCAAGCTTTCTGTTGCCCAAAAGTCCGATTTTGTCGCCGCAGATGTCACAATATTTCTTGTCAAAAAGTCCCATAATTAAATCTCCTTTAATATAATTTATTGAATATCGCTTGAATCAAAAGTGTCGCCGCATTCGGGGCAGAACTTCGGCGGATTGTGGGGGTCTTCGGGTTTCCAACCGCATTTGTCACACTGATAAAGCGGTGCACCCTCGGGCTTTTTCTGTCCGCAGTTAGGGCAGAACTTGCCTTTGTTTACTGCTCCGCAAGAACAGGTCCAACCCTCTGCTTCGGGCTTCTTGGCACCGCATTCCGTACAGAATTTACCGCTGACGGTTGCACCGCAGGCACATTTCCAACCGTCAGCAGCGGGTGCGGGAGTTGCCTGCTGCTGTTGAGCAAACTGCTGTTGCTGCTGTACGCCTGCCTGATACATCTGTGCAGCATTGAAGCCGCCATTTGCACCCATAGCCATATTGAAGCCCATAAATCCGTTCATTGCGCCGTTGGGGTTGTTTGCGGCTGCTTCCATTGCGCTTGCCTGTGCATCCGTCATTCTGCCTGCCATCATAAACGGGTTTGAGCCCATTGTTGCGGCATCTTCCATCTGATTGATTTTCTTCATATCCTCTTCGGTGAGGGTAATCGGATTAAGAGCGATAGATTCAACGGAAATACCTCTGCGGTCTGTCCACTCGGATTTGAGTGCCGCATTCATGGCATCTTTAAGCTCGTTTGTGTGTGCAGGAATCTGTGCGGGGCGAAGCTCAAGCTCCGTAAGTCTTGCAAATGCAGGTTGAAGTGCAGAGATAAACTCTGTCTTGAGCTGCATATCAATTTCTTCTCTTCTGTACTCGTCATCAACGTTGCCTGCAATCTTTGTGTAGAAAAGAAGCGGGTCAGTGATTTTATAAGAGTAGACACCGTTGCATCTTACCTGAACGGTTCTTGCCATACCTATTCTCTTATTTACGACCTCAAACATAAACGGATTTGGAGTGCCGAACTTATTGTCCATTATTTCTTTGGTGTTGAAATAATAAACTCTCTGGTCCTTACCCGTATCGCCGCCATATGTAAATCTTTTTCCAACCAATTTGAATGTTTCTTTGATGCTGTCGCCGAGCTTGCCTGAGAAGATTGATGGCTCTGTTGAAGAATCATAAGTAAATTCACCCGGCTCTGCGCAAACCTCAACAACCTTGCCCTGCTCAACGATAATCATACACTGTCCGTCTGCAACGGCGATGCCTGAACCGTTTGAAATGATGTTATCGCTGCCTTTTGTGTTGGAGCTTCTGCCGCCGACTCTCTTTGAGCCTTTCACCATCAGCACATCATTTTCGAGTGAATCGCAGTAGAAAAATTCCTTCCACTGGTCTGCGAGTACACCGCCGAGTGCTCCTATGCCCGCTTTAATAAGTCCCATATCATATTTCTCCTTTCGGATTTAAATTTATACTGTGTAATTTTATTGTATTTTCTTTTATATTTAAAAATAAGTAGCCCCAAAGGCTACTTCCTTTAAAAAAAGGCTACCTTTAGGGCTACCGTGTCAAAAACAGCATTTTAAATTTGTGCAGCTTTACAAAAAACACCGTTGCATTCCGTTGTTTGACACTACGGACAAATTATGATAGAATAATATATATTCAAAATAAAGGAGGGATAATATGTCAACTGTTTACGGTTTAGCAATGGCGGTTTCGCTTCTTATGATCGGCGTTTACTATTATGTTGACCGTAAACACGACAAGTGGCTGCTGCTTTTGTTTATCTCCGTTGCCGTTTGCGACTTCGGCTATTTTTTATTATCCCTTTCAAAAACGCTCGATGCAGCACTCTGGTCAAACAGAATTGCATATCTCGGCAATGTCTTTCTTCCGTTTTCGCTTCTGATGATGATAATGACTCTGTCACGATTTACTTATCCGAAATGGTTACCGAAAGTTCTTGTCGCAGTAAACTCAGCTATGTTTTTGATTGCCGCAAGCGGAGGCTTTCTGCCGATATATTATAAAGATGTGTCGCTT
>JAZNFD010000146.1:0-3363 GCA_045588975.1 Acutalibacteraceae bacterium
TCATCGTTTTCCTCGGTATAACGCTGAAGGTTATTTGAAAGCTCGTTGATATTGGCAAGTCTGTCCGTATAGGTTTCGGCATCAAGTGCAAGGGAAGCCGCATAGCCGCTTTCATGCATGCAGTAATCAAAAAGCTCTTTAAGTGAAAGCTCCTCTGACTTTTGCACAAAGTCGGTTATCATATCGGCAAACTGCTTTAATTTTGATGCCGCACGGTTAAGCTGAGGATAATCCTCTGCCTGAGAGATAACCTCAAATATGCTGACACCTAACATATTGGCAATATCTGCGGCATTGGAAACCGTTGTATCGCCTATTCCCCTTTTGGGTTCATTGATAATTCTTCTCAGCCTTATATCGTCAGAAGTGTTGTTGATAACGGTAAGGTAAGCAATTGCATCCCTGATTTCCTTACGGTCATAGAACTTGTGACCGCCGATAAGACGGTAAGGAATACCCATTCTTACGAATGACTGTTCAACAAGGTTGGACTGCGAGTTCATTCTGTAAAGCACGGCAAAATCGCTGTGTTTTGCGCCGTTTCTGATTCCATCAAGAATCTTATCGGCAATGAAAATGCCTTCGTCTCTGTCGGATTCGGCAGAATGATAAACTATCAGGTCACCTTTGCCGTTATCAGTCCAGAGGTTTTTGCCTTTTCTGTTTTCGTTGTTAGAAATAACTTCGTTGGCGGCATCAAGAATGTTCTGAGTTGAACGGTAATTCTGCTCAAGGCGGATAACCGTTGCATTCTTATACTGATTCTCGAAGCTGAGAATGTTCTCAATCGTTGCGCCTCTGAATTTATAAATACTCTGGTCATCATCGCCGACAACACAGATATTTTTATATCCGCCCGCAAGCAATGAAGTGAGCAGATACTGCGCATGGTTGGTATCCTGATACTCATCAACCATAATGTACTTGAATTTACGCTGATAATATTCACGCACTTCGGGATTATCCTGAAGCAGACGGACCGTGTTGACAATTATATCATCAAAATCCATTGCATCGGCAGACTTAAGACGGTTCTGATAAGCTTCATAAACCGACCCGATGTTACGCTTTCTGAAATCAAGATAATTTTCCTTGATATATTCCGACGGAGAAATAAGATAGTCTTTTGCTCTGCTTATTTCACCGAGAACGGTTTTGGGTTGTAAGTTACTTTCGGAAAAGCCAAGCTGTTTTATGCAGTCTTTGATAACACGCTTACTGTCATCTGTGTCATAAATTGTGAAGTTTGAAGTGTAGCCGAGATAATCGGCATTTCTTCTGAGAATTCTGACACAGGATGAATGGAAGGTGCTTGCCCAGATGTCAAGAGCCTGCTCACCGAGCATTTTCTCGAGTCTTTCCTTGAGTTCACCTGCAGCTTTGTTGGTGAAAGTGATTGCAAGGATTTCCCACGGCTTGGGTGCATCAACACTCAAAAGGTGTTCAAAACCTGACGAATCGTCAATAACGCCGTCGGCATAAGCATTCATAACTTCAAGCTCTATTTCATCGGGAAGGCGGTAATAATCATCGCTGTAATAAGCTTTTCCGTATTTGATAAGATTTGCTATTCGGTTAACAAGAACAGTTGTTTTACCGCTTCCTGCACCGGCAAGCACCAAAAGCGGTCCCTCCGTGGAGAGAACCGCTTTCTTTTGCATGCTGTTAAGAGACTTATAATCTCTTTCGATTATTCTTTTTCTAAGTGAAAGAAATTCTTGGGAATTCATCAGTTACCTCAGATTGAAATATCGTGAGCTATCTTATAAAGCTCTTCGTTTACGGAACGTTCCATGCAGAGAGCCTCATAGATATCATAATCAATAATAGTGTCGTTCTTCTGAACAACAACTCTGTTGCCGATACCATTCATAAGAAGCTGAACGGCTTTATAACCCATCTGGCTTGCAGCAACTCTGTCGCGAACAGTGGGTGAACCGCCTCTCTGAACGTGACCGAGAATGATTGAGCGCGATTCAACACCGCATTCCTTCTCGATTTTTCTTGCAAGCTCTTCTACGCCGCCGATACCCTCGGCAACCATAACGATGAAGTGCTTTTTGTCAGTCTTTTGTGTTCTTTTGATTCTTTCGATAACGTGCTTTTCGATATCCGACTTGATTTCGGGGATAACGATAGCTGTTGCGCCGACTGCGATACCGGCATTAAGAGTAAGGTCACCGCATCTGTTGCCCATAACTTCAACAACGATGCATCTGCTGTGGGATTCAACGGTGTCTCTGACTCTGTCAACCATCTGCATAATAGTATTAAGGCAGGTGTCATAACCGATTGTGTAATCTGAGCTTACGATATCGTTATCGATTGTGCCGGGAATACCGATGCAGGGAATGCCTCTGAGTGAAAGATCACGTGCGCCTCTGAATGAGCCGTCGCCGCCGATAACAACGATGCCTTCAATACCGTTATCACGGCAAACCTTGATAGCTTTCTGCATTGCATATTCTTCTTTGAATTCATTGCATCTTGCAGAATAAAGCATTGTGCCGCCTCTGTGGATGATATCGGATACGCTTCTGATATTGAGCTCGCGGATATCGCCTTCCATAAGGCCCTTGTAACCTCTGTTGATGCCGTATACTTTTATTCCGTTTTCACATGCGGTTCTTACAACTGCACGGACTGCAGCATTCATGCCGGGAGCGTCGCCGCCGCTTGTCAAAACTGCGATAGTTTTAATCATAATATGGTCCTCTCCTTAAAAGTGTTCAAAATTTATTTTACACTTTTTATTACAATATGTCAATGAAATAAACATTTTTTGCTAAAAATTTCACGGTAAAAATGCGTGAATTTTTTTATTCATTGTAGATAACATTACTCTCACCGAGGATTTTCCGAAGTTCTCTGAGCAAAACGGGATTAACGTCAATTGCCTGTCCTATCGGATTGCGGTTATATTCTTTCTTATCATTGAAGAAATAATATAACGGGGTTGTCCCGTCAAAAATTGAAAGCAGCTTTGTGCAGATCTGAATCTGAGGCGACGATGAGCTATCAAACCTTAGAAACAAACCTTTTGCCTTCTTTTTTTCCTGCTTTACGGGTTGTTTCTGAACTGAATTTTCCGATGGGCAAGCCTCAACAACCTCGCATACGATTTTAGTATCCTCATCCTCTCGCATACTTATCCTTCCATGAATGAGAATAACGTTTCCTTCGAAAAACATTGCCGGATGAGCAAGCAAAGTTTTTGGGAATACAATCATTTCGATGCCGCCCGTTGTGTCCTCAAGATTAACAAACGCCATTGTAGAATCGTCTTTTGTGATTTTCTTTTTGACTGATGCCACCAATCCGAGGCTGGCTACACGATCGTCATCTTTATATTTGCCATATTCT
>JAZNFD010000147.1:0-2697 GCA_045588975.1 Acutalibacteraceae bacterium
TTCCGTGCCGAATTCTTTGGGATTATTAAGATGTTCAACGAGTTTTGCACACTGTTCCTTATCACATACACCCGCAAAAATCGGCAAAAAGGAAGCAACAGAGCTTACCTTACTGAAGCGGTCAGCGGTTATATCGAAATCATAGTAGAAGCCGTTTTCTTCACACCACAGGATACTGTTAATATCAGCGTTCGCTTTTTTGTTCCATTCAGTAAAAAAATCTGAATTTTCTTTATCACCGAGTTCGTCGGCAATTTTCTTCATATAACGGGTTTCGTTTGCTATATAACAGGAGAAGTCAACAGCATAAAGGTCACTTTCCGTATCAAATCTCGGTGAATTGTCCATTCCCGATTCATCGCAACGGTTATTGAGCTCAGGGTTGGTGTGCCAGGAATAAAGCTCCTTTTCGGTCTTTCTTCTGTTATTACGGCACCAGAGCATGAACTTTTTATTATTTTCAAAAACAATTCGGAGGAATTCTGTATCTCCGCTTTTTTCATAAACAAGCCAAGCACCCCAACCTATAACGGGAGGCTGAGTTATATCGGAAATAAAATCAGGCTTTGACATATGAGGGATAAACCCGTCTTCACGCTGAACATCAAACAGAGCAAGAATCAAATTCTGAGCAATCTTTGTGTCAAGATGTCTGTGTCCGATGGCATGAAAGACCGAATCCCACAGCCACATGTTTCGATGAGGCAGACGGTCGGGAGTTGACCATATTCTTTTTATATTTCCCTCGGGTGAACAAAGCTGACTTCGCATCACACTAATGCATTTGGCGTATAGCGGAGCATATATGTTATCACCCGAAAGAATTTTTTCATAGGGCTTTAGTTTTTTTGTCTTAAGCTCATCAAGGTCAAGGTTAATGCCTTTTTCACAAAGGGTAACAACCTCAGCTTCACTTTTACCGTAAGCGAAAGCAAACCTGCCTTCTCTTCTGAGAAGAGCCGTATATTCGCCGTCATTACTGTCGTGTATCTCTGTGTCACCGTTTCTGATGATTTTACATTCACCGTCACATCTTACTAAAACATCTGCGATTTCTCCGTAAGTGCCGACAACAAGATGCCTCTCAGCAAACAGTATACTGAATGTACCTGTAAATGTTTTGAGCTCAATCATATCGGAGGTCACACACTGAATGTCAGGCTCAGCCAGGTTACTCAGATTGCTGAAAAAAAGAGTCCTTCGGCAAAGAGATTCGAATATTATACCGATTTTATCACCTGAAAGTGTGCCTGCAAAATCATCGGTAAATAAAGCATCACCGTCAAGGGCGGAGAAAGCAAAAAGCTGTCCCTGACCCCATTTTTTTGGTACCATTATTCTGACTCCTTACACTGTCTCGACTTCTTCAAGTCTTGCCTTCGACTCAGCTCGGATTACTTCGAGCTCTGCCATAATTTTTTCCTTGCGCTTGCCCGTGAAGTTATCAAACATCATAACGATTGCAGGAACAAGGTTGCCGATGATTCCGGGAATTGCAACGAGCAGGAAAATGCCGTGCAATGTTTCGGGTGTCTGAACAGCTTCAACGAGCTGATCGCCGACCTTCTGTGCGCTCTGATAACCGATAAGCGCAAGTCCGCCGTTTACAAGAAGCTCTTTCCAGAGAGCTGAAATTCTTGAAACCATTGTATTGAAAGCAAATACCATACCCTCGTTACGCTGTGCAAAACCGTATTTCTTGTAGCTTTTCCATTCCATGTAGTCTGTCGAGTCGGCAAGAAGGATTCGTCTTGCGGCACTCATACCTGCATTCGGAAGACCGCCGAGCGCTATGAGTATACCTACAATCCAAAGGTTCTTGTAACCGAAGAACAAAAGAAGAATATAGCAGATTGCAGTATGTAAATAACCGAGAACAACAATATCTCTTGACGAAAGCTTTTTGCCGATAAACGGAACAGAGAAAAGACCGCCGTAAGAAAGTGCCGAGCTTCCGATTTCAACATAGGTTTTCATACCGTAATTGCCGAGAGTCTGCTTATAGAAGAAGGGAAGTGAATTGTAGCAGACCTGTCTTATCGAGTCGATACACTGGCTGAGGCAAAGCAGAAGGAGCGGCCTGTTGAGTAAAATGAGTTTATAGTCGATTTTGACTTTTTTGTCGTTTCTCGGAGGAAGCACAAGGTTTCTTTCCTTGAGTGTCATACAGGGTACGAGCATTGTGAAAAGACCGAGTATGCCAAAAAGAGCTGCAACAGAGAAGAATGCCCATTTTTCTGAATTGTAATCTCCGTCCATCATATCAATGATAATGGGAACAAGACCGCCCGGAAGCATAGAGCCGAGAGTCGATGCAACCTGCGCAACGGTGTAGAAATTCTTTCTTGATTTTGCATTGGCAGTCATTCTGACTGAAAGAGTTGAGAGTGCCACATCAAAAAAGGTGTCGGCAATATTGAATGCAAGGAAGAGTATGAAGCTCCATATAAAGTTGAATGTTACCGATGAAGACGGAACAACAAAAAGGAGAATAGAAGAAAGGGTAAAGGGGATTGCAGAGGCTCGCATAAACGTTCTTGCATTACCCTTGCCCGAACGGTTACCGTCAAGAAGAGCACCGACAATAGGTGCAATAAGAATATTAACACCTGTCGTAGCCGATTTCATAGCAACGATCTGTGAGGACTTGAGTCCCATATAGTCATACATAAACTGGTCAGTATATGTACCAACGCA
>JAZNFD010000148.1:0-9390 GCA_045588975.1 Acutalibacteraceae bacterium
GAGAAATTATTTTGTGAGTGATTTCAAAGAGCATCAGAATGATTTTGAGATGATTGCAAATCTGATTACGGATTACGGGAATTCATACGATTCTGCCAATGAATCCGATTCACGGTTTATTTATTTTGCGCCTGACCGTTATTCTTTGTCAGGCAACATAATTTTCAAAGTGAAAAAAGATTCTTTTTCATCAAGTTCAAAAATAAATTTTTAGGCAGAAGAAACAGAAGCATACAAGATTTTTCTATTGCCTTTTTTAATGATATAAGATAGAATATCTGTACAGAGCATTTTTATAATTTCGGAACGGAGATGAAACGTAAAATGAAAACTTCTGAAAAAAACGTTAACGGTATCCGCCCGTTTGGCTGGGCTGATAAAATCGGTTACGCAATGGGTGATATGGGCTGCGGCTTTTCTTTTCAGCTTGTGTCAACATTTATGCAGCTTTTCTATATGCAGTATATCGGTGTGCAGGAAGAGGCTTATGCTATAATCATTCTTTTTTCAAAGGTTTTTGATGCGGTTAATGATATTGTAATCGGCAACCTTGTTGATACTAAGAGAATAGGAAAAAAGAGCAAATATATGCCGTGGATTCTTATGGGCGGCATTACTCTTGTGATTTTCAATGTGATGCTGTTTGCACCCGTCAAGGATTTCTCCGAGTGGGGAAAATATGCGTGGTGTCTTATTTCTTATTGTCTTTGGTCGATTGCATACACAATGGTAAATGTGCCTTACGGCTCACTCCATTCGGTAATTACCGATAATCCTCAGGAAAAGGTTTCTCTTTCAACGTTCCGCAGCATCGGTGCGGCACTTCCTGCGATTGTTATTATGATAGTTCTTCCCCGGGTTGTTTATAACACAAGCGTAAATTCCGCAGGCGAGGAAATTCAGACACTTAAAGGCGAAACTCTTCTGCCCGTTGCCCTTGTGCTTTCAGCTGTTGCACTTGTTGTGCTTTGGGGAACAACGAAACTTGTCAAGGAGAGAGTTGACCACAGCTCGAGTGAAAATGCGGTCGGTTTCAAGGCGATGGTGTCATCTGCCAAATCGTTTTTTACCAACCGTGCAATGATGGGTGCAACAATAGCTTCGGTGGCATCTGTTGCATTCTTCAATTCAACAATGGCACTTAACAATATGGTGTTCCAGTATTTCTTCAGAGATACCGATAAGATAAGCATTGCGATGATAGGCAGCTATGCTCCTATGGTTATCTTTATGGCTCTTATGGGCAAACTGACAAAGAAATACGGCAAAAAGAATGTTATTGTTACAGCTATGTTTATAGGTGCTGTTTCGGGAATCGCATCTCTTTTTGCACCAGTTTCGCCCGATTCAAAGGGTATGATTATCTATGTTATCTGTCTTATGGGTCTTAACCTCGGTAACGCGGGATTCCAGATTTCGGTATGGGCAATCGTTGCCGACTGTATCGAAGTGAGTTACAGAAAAACGGGTAAGAGTGAAGAAGGCTCGCTTTATGCGCTTTATTCATTCTTCCGCAAGCTTGCTCAGGGTATCGGTCAGGCTGTTGTCGCCCTCGGACTTTCTGCAATCGGATTTGTTGAAGGTGAAACCGCCGTGCAGCCTGAAGGATTCGGTGAGAGTGTAAAAACATTGTATTTTGTAATCCTTGCGGCAGGCTCTCTCATAGCTTTCCTTGCAATGAAATTCATCTATAATATCGGCAAAAAAGAAGAGGAAGAATTCGCACAGATAAGCAATTCATAATCGGTATTCAAATAATAAAAAGGTTGCATCGTGATTTAACGGTGCAACCTTTTAGCTTTTTATGAACTTGTCAATTAAAGACTGTTGAGAATTCTAAGCACGCTTTCAAGCTCTTCGGGCTTGACTTTTTCAACGGGCAGATTGTTCTTGACGCAGTCTGTAAAATAAATAATTTCATTTGCGTATGCGTTGCTCTTGGGGAGATTGATGTTTCCCGTGTCGCCGTCTGCCTGCTGAGAAAGATCAATTTCTTTATCATCATTAAGATATATAATCATCTTTCCGTTTTCGCTTGAAACAACTGCTTCCTCAAACTGGAATCTGAATTCCGCCGTGAAAGGATAGCGTGTTGCGTACCACGATGCTTCGGAATTTACCGAAAAATCACCGAAATCGTATGTGATGCTCAGATAATCCTGGTTAGGAAGCGTTGAACGGTACTGATGCGCAACTTTCGGCATACCGAAAGCATACACCATAAAATCAAGGTCGTGGATGTGGAGATCGAAGGGGACAAGACCGCTTCTCTTTTCGTCCATCATCCAATTGTCCCAGCTCCATTTGGGAAAGCCGCCAAGTCTGATCATTGTGCCTGAAAGGAGCTTTCCGTATTTCTTCGAGTCATATATTTCTTTGAGCACTTCGTATTCGGGCCAGAATCGGAGCACCTGAGCCACCATGAATTTAACGTTGTTTTTCTTTGCGGTTGAGTATACTCTTTCAACATCCTCTTCTTTGAGAGAAATGGGCTTTTCGCAGATTACGTTTATTCCGTGTTCCATTGCTTTGACGGCAAAATCTGCGTGAAGATATGTGGGCAGACAAATGTCAAGAATATCGATTTCTTCGTTATCGAGCATTTCATCGAAATCGGTGTAATGACGTTTGTCGGGATATTTTTCCATTCTTTCGGGACGGATGTCGCAGAGAGCAACGAGCTCTGCATCATTCATTTCTTCCCAGACGGGAATATGAGCGCCGCTTATTCCGCCGACACCTACAAGACCTATTTTCAACATTACTGTTTTCCTCCGTATCTGGATTCTTATTTTGCAACGGGTACTATGATTTCGAGGTCTGTCAGCGGGAATGAACAGCAGGGATGGAATCCGCCGAATTTATAGTCGGCGAGTCTGCGGTATTCAAGATGCTTCGGCACGTAGATTTCGCCTGAAATGAGTCTTGAATGGCAGAATCCGCATTCGCCGCTTCTGCATCTTGCGGGAACGGGAATTTCGCTCTTTTCGAGAATCTGCATGACCGAATCCTCTGATTTGCCGAAGATGATATATGTCTTATCCTGCACGGTAACGGTGATTTTTATCTTCTCGGGAATGCCTGCGGGATAATCTTCCTGAGTTGAGGGATTGTGGAATTCGCCGAACATTTCGTGACGGATATATTTCTTGGGAAGTCCGATTTTTTCAAGTTCTTTATCAACAAATTCATACATCTGCTGAGGTCCGCAAAGGAATACCGAATAGGGTTCGTCAGCAGGTGCATATTTCTCAATGAGTTCGGCGGTAATAAAGCCTTTTTCAACACCCTTTACGCTTCTCTTTGCCTTTTCGCTGAGCACGTGAACAACCTTGATTTTATCGCACTTCTTTTCAAGCTCTTCCAGCTCTTCACGGAAAAGAATATTGTCGTAGTTTCTGCTGCCGTAAAGAAGAGTCATCTCAAAGTCTTCGTCGCCGTCTGCAATTGCGTTTGCCATTGAAAGGAAGGGTGTGATACCGCTTCCGCCTGCAAGGCAGATAACCTTCTTCGCATCTCTGAGAGGCTGATATTCGAAATTGCCCGAGGGTGCGGAAACCTCAACGCTTGTGCCGAGAGTCCATGTGTCGAAAATGTAGCGTGAAACGAGACCGCCTTCAACGAGCTTTATTGTTAAAACGTATTTGCCTTCAAGTGAATCCTTGGGTGATGATGAAATTGAATATGCTCTTGTGACGGGCATTCCGTTGATTGTTTCGAAAACCGTGAGATATTTGCCTGCACCGAAATATGCGAGAGCTTTTGTGCCTTTTTCAGCATCGGGAACAAGAGTGTAGCTCTTGCAGTCGGGTGCGATTTCTTTTACTTCAGCAACTGTAAGATACTGGCGTTTGGGGTGCAGAGCTTTTGCGATAACGCTTGCCTGGTCGGAAAACTCGGGGAACCTTGCTGCCGCCGCATCAAATTTTGCCTGTCTGTCGGAAAGCATGGGTAAAAATTTTTTGATTGTGAGTGATTTAAGGTTTGCCATATTATTTGCCCCCCTTTATTTTCTTGACGACAATGCCGCCCGCTTTTTCGCCGGTGTAATAAGCGCAGCCGTAACCGTCACCGCGTTCCTGAGTTGCACCGCAGAAATAGAAATTATCAAACGGCTGGTCTTTGATGTACTGAATTGTTCTGGGAAGCATGCTGTCCCACTTTTCGAGCATATAGCCGTAAGGTGTGCCGAGAGGAGTGTTGAGGTATCTTGCAAAGGTCGGCGGAAGAGCGATTTCGATTTCTTCGATATAGGGAGTGATTGAAATGTTGAGCGCTCTTTCGCAGGTTCCAATCATATCCTTGGCAACCTTTGTCTTGAATTTCTTATAATCTTTGGGCTCGATGTCTTTCATAACATCGCCGAATGTCATTGTTGTGAGGAAAAGCTGACAAGTGCCTTCGGGGGTGCAGTCAGGAATGATTTCGTTAAGACAGTTGATGATGCAGTAGTTGCTGAAATAGTTCTGTGCTGCTTCATATTGCTTATCCGAATCCGAATCGGGCGCAATAAAGGTTGAATAGTCCTTGATTCCGAGCTGCTCTTTTGTTACGTTCATACCGAGATAAACCGTTGTCAGTGTGCAGGCAGTTTTTCTTGCATTGAGCATTTTGAGCTGTTTTGCGGGAATATCTTTTTTGTCAAACAAATCCTTGAATACAGCATAGGGATAGGAGTTGCAGATGAAATATTTTCCGTATACTTCTTTTTCGCCGTTGATAACAACGCCTGCGGGTTTTCCGTCCTTGACGATAACCTTTGTTACTTCGGAGTTATACCAGATTTCGCCGTCGTTATCGCGGATAACCTTGTCGAGAGCCATACTCATTTCGTGGCTTCTCATATGGGGGATACCCGTACCGTTCTTGACGTAGCTGTGAAGAACACACATATAATAGAGGAAGTCAAACTGAGATGCGGGAGAACCCATATAGCACCAGTATGTGTTGAAAATATCCTGAGCCTTTTTGGGCATACCGAGAGTGTCGAGAGCTTCTTTCATAGTGTGCGATACCATTCTCATGATATCGGGAACATCCTTGAGTGAGCCGGGAAGCTTTGATGGGTCGTCAAGGCATTCGAATGCCTTGAACATTCTGGTTGAAAGGTCAAATGCAGCCATGCAGCTGTCATATGAACCGGGAACAAGCTCGTCAAGCTTTCTTGCAAAGTTTGTGAAACCGACGGGCATTCTTGCATCGACGGTAACTTCAACGCCGTCGTCGTTGACGAATGTATCTTTGTCGCCTTCCTTTGCGGGAACGACAAGACGGAATGTTGAATCGTGGGTGTGCCACTGAACGTCGCCGCCCATACGGATGAACATATCCTCGATTGAGCCTACTTCTGTTTCGGATGAGCCGACGCCTGCAAGCTCGTGAAGCGAAGGCTCAAACTCGAATCTGCCTCTTACGAATGAAGATGCAGAGCCGCCGGGGATGTTGTGTCTTTCAAGAAGAAGTGTTGAAAGACCGGCTTTTGCGCAGGTTGCGGCAGCTGCAAGACCGCCGTTACCGGCACCGATAATGATTACGTCATATTTTTTCATATCCGACCTCCGTGTCGTTTATAAATATACAACTAAAGTATATAACTACGGATAGTCAAAGTCAATAAAATCTTGCTTTGGTACTTTTAATCTGAGTGCGGTTGTGTTATTATGAATGCAGAGGTGACAGATATGTTTGCTAAAATTTACAACACGGAAATCAGAACCGACTACAATAATGTTGGGGGATTCAACAGATATCCTCAGGATATAATGGCTGAATATAACCAGTCAATCGAAGAGGGGCTTGATATTGAAAAATACAAAGGCGCTTTCGAAGCCGTTGCCGCACTTGAGCCCGGCGAATACAAAACACGCATGAGTGATATTATCTATGAAATGGTAATCAATGCGGAAATGCAGCCTGATTATAAATATAACGAGCCGTCGGAACTCAAAGAAATCAAGGCTTTGAGAGCTTCGTACGATTTTGAAAAAACTATGCCCGATGAAGAAATGCTCCGCAAAAAAATTCTCGGCGCCTGGACGGGCAGAGCTTGCGGATGCCTCCTCGGGAAACCCGTTGAGGGTATCAGAAGCGATGAATTTATCCCTTTGCTCAAGGAAACCGGCAATTATCCCATGCACAGATATATTCTCAGCACGGATATTACCGAAGATATGCACTCCCGCTATAAATTTTTCCTCAGGAACAAGGCATATGCCGATACTGTTGACGGTATGCCCGTTGACGACGACACAAATTATGTTGTGCTTGCGCAGAAAATCGTTGAGGAATGCGGAAGAAATTTTGACAGCGAGGACGTTTCGCTTGCGTGGATGAAATATCAGTCGATTCATTCGTATTTTACTGCCGAAAGAATTGCGTATGTTAATTTTATCAACTGCATTCAGCCGCCTTCGTCTGCGATGTATAAAAATGTTTGCCGCGAATGGATAGGTGCACAGATAAGAGGGGATTACTTCGGTTATATTAACCCCGGCAAACCTGAAAATGCGGCAAAAATGGCATTCAACGATGCTTGCATTTCTCATGTCAAAAACGGAATTTACGGCGAAATGTTTGCTGCCGCAATGATTGCCTGCGCCGCAGTTACGGATAATATTGAAGATATTATTCTCGGCGGACTTGCCGAAATCCCTGCAGCATCAAGGCTTTATGAAGCTGTTATGAAAATTCTTGAAAGCTATAAAAACGGAGTCACCGTTGACGGATGCTTTGATATTATTCATGCGGCTTATGATGAACATACCGACCACGGCTGGTGCCACACAATCTCTAATGCGATGATTGTTGCTGCCGCGCTTCTTTACGGTGAGGGCGACTTCGGAAAGTCAATCTGCATTGCCGTCGGAATGGCGTTTGATACCGACTGCAACGGAGCGACGGTCGGCTCTGTTCTCGGAATGCGCAACAACATTGACGGTATTGATGAATACTGGAAAAAACCCGTAAACGGCAAAATCCACACATCGATTTTCGGCACGGGAACGGTTAATATTGAAGAAGCCGTTGACCTGACAATGGAACACATGAGATAACACATAATTTATTGAAGATTGCATTTTTGACTTGAAGAAGTATACAAGTCAACATTATACTATAGTGAAACGGCAGACAGCTTTCAGGGCTGCCTGCCGTTTCTTATGTTGCGTTATTTATCAATTGACGGAGTTTCGGGCGGGGTGTTATTATGCTTTTGTCTATTCAAGCAAATCTTTAATTTTGATGAATTCAAGCTTGTTGAGTTCTGTTGAAAAATCATCAACGCTTAAAATATCTGCAGAACGGAAAACCATATATATTTCGTCTGATATAACCTCTGCATAAAATTCAATATCGGAAGTTTCCTTCTTAACCTTGTCATAAATGTTTATTGTGTAACCGTTGACTTTGAAAGTGTTTTCAAGTGAAACACCAACATCTGTAAACGGCAAAGATTTTGTTTCAGTGCTGTTTGGTGTGTAAATAATAACAGATGCTCTTTTTGTTTCGTCAAAGAAGATTAGTTGATCGATTTGATTGATTTGCCAATAAAAAGCAAGTTCGGACACATTTTGCGAATTTCCGTCAAGCACAGGCAATGTTGTATTGCACAGTTCTTCAATAAGAATACATGAGTTTTCATAGCTTTCTCCAAAACCTTGAATATATAACTCGAATTTTTCGTTTTCCATATATGCCATAAAATCATTGGCATCCATAGTGTCATAAGCTTGTTTTACCTCTTTTAAATCGGATAAAGTAAAATATACTATCATAGGACTACTGTTTTGGATATTTTCTGTTGGTTTTTTATTGTAACGGTTATCCGTTCTTTTGGTTGTTGAAATAACAGAATTTGTTGTGCTTTCAGAACTTGTATTTTCTTCTTTTTTAGTAATGTTCTTTTGAGTAAGAGTAGCATTAACTTTTGTTTCGCTTATCAAGCTGGTTTTTGTTGTTTCGGGTTCGCTTGGACTATTGCACGATGCAAAAACAAACGTAACTATCAATAATAAATATATCAGTTTTTTCATAGTAATTCTCCTTTTTAATGATGGCTTTTTAAATGGTTTTCTATTGTTTTTTTACAATCATCGCAAAAAAGTGTTTTATCTTCTTCCGGTGATCTGATTTTTGACATTATACAATCAGGAATCGGTAGCTTTCTACACGAAAAACAGTTTTTGTTAGTACACTTACCATTTTGAAAATCCTTATAACAATAACCGTCTATCAGACCCAATTGATGACCTGTTTCGTGAACCAATTCGTAAAGTGTAAATGTTTTTCCTCCTTCAATTTTACATTTTCTTTCTCTTTTTGTCAAATTGTAAATTTACACCTCCTTTATATTCGGATTTTTTCTTTTTCACCTCCCGGATTTAAAATAGATCTTGTTTTTATGCAGATGGAATCCGCTTTGCTTACAGTTGTGTGACAAAATCCCCTCGGTGCTTTCCGAACATAATTTTTGCGTGTATACATATATGATGAAAATCGAAAAATGTCACGCAGAAAAATCGTGGAATTTACAATTTTTTTTACATTTGAAATGTTTTATAATAAAAAATATATTTTTTATTTGTTTTTCTTGAATTATCTTGGTTGAGATGTTATACTAATAAGATACTGAAAGGAATGATTGCTTTTGAGACGTAAAAAGTGGGTAGTGACAAAAGGTAACAAGGACCTTGCCGCTCAGGTTGCACAGGAGCTCAGCATAGACCCTTTTGCCGCGTTGCTCGTCACCTCAAGAGGCTTTGAAAATACAGACGAAATTGCAGATTTTTTTGACCACGATGCGCCGCTCTGCCTTTCTCCGATGTCAATTGCCGATATGGGCAAGGCGGCGGAAAGAATCAACAGAGCTATCGATGATTTTGAGATGATATGCGTTTTCGGTGATTACGATGCAGACGGCGTTACTGCAACGGCGCCTCTCTATTCTTATCTCGAAACAAGAGGCGCCAACGTTATCCGTTACATCCCCGACAGACTTACGGAAGGCTACGGACTTAACATCGGTGCGATAGAGCATCTTTGCGAAATGGGAGTAAATCTCATCGTAACGGTCGATAACGGCGTTTCTGCGATTGAAGAAGCTGTCAGAGCAAAAGAACTCGGAATAGACCTTATCATCACCGACCATCACAAGGTAGGCGATGTGCTTCCCGATGCGGTTGCTGTTGTTGACCCTCACCGTGAGGACTGTCCCAGCAGCTTCAAAGAGATGTCGGGCGTCGGTGTTGCGTTCAAGCTTGCGTGTGCACTTGAGGGCGATGACGGCGATATACTTATCGAAGAATACGGCGACCTTGTTGCACTCGGTACAATAGGCGATGTTGTTACCCTTACGGGCGAAAACAGAGTTATGGTGCGCAGAGGTCTTAGACT
>JAZNFD010000149.1:0-3458 GCA_045588975.1 Acutalibacteraceae bacterium
ACCGTCGCTTATCATATTCTGGAATCCGCTCCAATGGCAGAGTGACTCATCACAGTAATTTGAGCCTTTTTCAACGCTGATATCAGCGTTCGTGAACACTCTGCGGATACCGTCGGCAACCGTTATGTATTCGGACGAATACCCGTTATAGTTGCCTTCAAGAGCTGTAACAGAAAGAGAGTTCGGACCGACAACGGCAATTCTCTTTGATGTTTCTTTATCAAGAGGAAGATAAGCGTTCTCGTTCTTGAGAAGAACGGGGCACTGCTCTGCTGCTCTGAGATTGAGCGCTCTGTGCTCTTTGCAGTCAAGCTTTGAGAACGGAATATCCGAATAGGGTCTGACCTCTTCAAATTCACCGAGAAGATAGCGGATCATAAATAGTCTTTCAGCCGCAACGGTGATATCATCCTCTGTAATAAGATCCTGCTCATACGCATCAATAAGTGCGGAATAGGTTTCGCCGCAGTTGAGGTCGCAGGTATTTTTAAGCGAAACAGCGGCTGCTTCTGCCTTTGTTTCAACGAAATGATGATCGGAATAGATATCTCTGAGTGCGCCGCAGTCGGAAACGACATAACCGTCGAATCCCCACTTGCCTCTGAGAACTTCCCTGAGAAGGTATGAATGAGCACAGCAAGGCTCACCGTTTGTCCTGTTATATGCACCCATAACACCCGCAACGCCTGCCTCAACAGTCTTTTCAAATGCAGGAAGATATGTTTCATGCATATCGTGAAGATTTGCAATTGCATCAAAGCCGTGACGTGTCTTTTCGGGACCCGAATGAACGGCATAGTGCTTAGAGCAAGCACAAGCCTTCATAAACTCGCCGTCACCCTGAACACCTTTTATGAATGCAGAACCGAGAGTCGCAGAAAGATAAGGGTCTTCGCCGAAGGTTTCCTGACCTCTGCCCCATCTGGGGTCACGGAAAATGTTGATGTTGGGTGCCCAGAAAGTGAGACCCTTGAAAATATCAAAGTCATTGTATTTTACGTGCTGATTGTATTTGATTCTGCCCTCGGTCGAGATAACATCGCCGATGGTTTCAATAAGCTCGGGATCAAAGGTTGCCGCCATTGCAATGGTATGGGGAAATACGGTTGCTGTGCCCGCACGGGCAACACCGTGAGCGCCTTCGTTCCACCAGTTATATTCTTTGATTCCGAGTCTTTCGATTGCAGCCGCATTATAAACAAGCTGAGAAATTTTTTCCTCAACGGTCATTTTTGCCACAAGTTCTTTCGCCTTGATTTTTGCTTCATTTTTTGTCATCGGAGTAACTCCTTCTTTTATCAATCGGAAATTTTCGTTGCAAGGGTGTTGCGGATTGCCTGCTGTCTGATTTCAGCCTTTTCTTTGTTTTCACCCTTAACCGAGAAATAAAGCTTGAGCTTGGGTTCTGTGCCCGAAGGTCTTGCCGCCGCCCAAGAGCCGTCCTTGAAATCGAAACGGAGTACATTTTCCTTGGGAAGACCGTCGATACCCTTTGAATAGTCAAGGAGTGTGTCAAGGTCATCAAAGAGCTCTTCGCCGCTCTCTCTCATAGCCTTCATTGCCGCCTGAATCTTTTCTGCGCCTTCTTTGCCCTTGAGCACAAAGGTTTCGAGGCAATCATAATAATAGCCGTATTCGGAATAAATTCCGTCAAGTGCGTCAACAAGAGTTTTGCCGTTATTTTTATAGTAAGCCGCCATTTCCGCAATGAGCATTGATGACGAAACCGCATCCTTATCTCTTGCGTGAGTGCCAGCAAGATAGCCGTAGCTTTCTTCATATCCGAAGAGGAATGTGTACTCTCCGCTTTCTTCCCAGAGACAGATTTTTTCGCCGATATACTTGAATCCCGTGAGAGTCTGGACTGACTTTGCACCGTGTTTTTCAGCAATAGCCGCACCGAGACCGCTTGTAACGATTGTCTTTACAACCGCTGCGTTTTCGGGCATTGAATCTTTCTTGAATTTAAGAACGTAGTCAACAAGAAGCGCGCCCGTCTGGTTACCCGTGAGAAGCTGATACGCACCGTTATGCTTGACACCGACACCGACTCTGTCGCAGTCAGGGTCTGTGCCGATAACGATATCCGCACCCTCTGCTTCAGCCTGCTTGAGGGCAAGAGTAAGAGCATCTTTCTCTTCGGGGTTGGGTGAACGTACTGTTGAGAAATTGCCGTCGGGCATTTCCTGCTCTTTAACGATTGAAACATTCATACCCTCAAGGATTCTGCGCACGGGAACATTACCAGTGCCGTGAAGAGGAGTATAAACTATTTTAAGCTCGGAAGGCTCGTTATAAAGACTCTGTGTTTTAACTTCTGCAAGGAATGCATTGAGAGTTTCTTCACCGATATAAACAAGCTTACCTTCGTTCTGAGCTTCTTCGAGAGTTGCACAGGGAATATCTCTGATATCGGTAACGGCATTTACATAAGCAATAACCTTATCGGCATATTCGGGAACAAGCTGGCATCCTTTGTTATCATAAACCTTGTAGCCGTTATATTCCTTGGGATTGTGGCTTGCGGTGATAACGATACCTGCTGTGCAGTTATGATATCTTACAGCAAAAGAAAGTACGGGTGTGGGCATAAGAGTGTCAAAAAGAAAAACTTTGATTCCCGCTTTGCAAAGCACACCTGCCGCAACCTCTGCGAAATACTGCGAATTATTTCTTGAATCGAATGCAATCGCAACAGACTTTTCGCCTTCAAAGCAAGCGTTAAGATAATCTGCAAGACCCTTTGTTGCCTTTGAAACGGTGTATTTATTCATTCTGTTTGCGCCTGCACCCATAACGCCGCGCAGACCGCCTGTGCCGAATTCGAGGTCTTTATAGAATCTGTCCTCAAGCTCAGCCTTGTCAGTTATACTTTCAAGTTCATTCTTTGTTGCCTCATCAAACGTGAGCCAATATTCGTATGTGTTCATTACGAGTCACTCCTTATTTTATTTCAACCCCAAGGGTTATTATTTCATATGGTGTATATTCGATTTTGTCGGTTTTACCGATTTCATCTTCGATAAGATTGAGAAGAGTTGCCTCTTCGGGAAGATTTATGACTCCCCTTGTGCCGTTTTGCTCACAAAGACGGATAACGATATATTTTCCGTTTTCGGAAAGTTTAACCGCCTGAAGCCAGAGAGGAGAAAAATCGGGGATATCTGCCGTAACATCCGCTTTCCTCAGCGGCACGTTATATTCAAAAGCCTTGTTGTTGATTTCAGCCGCAACGGCATCACCTTTGTGGGGATAAATCATATAACAAAAGTCATGCTCACCCATATCCGAAGTCGGATCAGGTCTGATTGTTGAGCGAAGAAGCGAAAGTGCCATCACCGAGCCTTCTGCAGATACGCCGTATTTGCCCGAATTGATGAGCGCAACACCGCCGCCCTGCTCCGCCATATCACACCACTTATGGTGGCAAACCTCAAAAGTCGGAGGCCAAGCGGTCT
>JAZNFD010000150.1:0-4287 GCA_045588975.1 Acutalibacteraceae bacterium
GGGACTGAATCTGAAGAAAAACACATCAACAATTGACACGAATGTTCTTAAGAAAGTGGAAACATCATGTGTTTCGGGAACATCAACAGGAGTAAATTCTTCGCCCTCAACATTCAGAACCATAGGCTGAGAATAACAGATACCATTATCTCCGGAAAGGTAGAATCTCACATAAAGATAAGGATTGCTGAGAAACTCATCATTGTGAAGATCAAGAGTTGCCTTACCGTCAACAAGCTCTTCTCTCTTAATAACATTACCGTCAGAAACCCAAGTAATAATGTTTGCATTTTCACCCTCTACGGTTATTGTATCAGCTTCTTCATCAACGGTAATTCTTGTAACAGAAGGAGTATTATCAAGCCAATATGCCTTTGTATCATAAACATCCTGTTCAACAAAGCCGGGCATTTCTTCCATTCCGTTAAGCTCAACACCGTTTGAATAATGAGAAACGGAGAAATATTCGCCCTTTTCAAGGCAGGTGCGGAATGCATCAACGCTGAGTTCGGGCATCAGCGACATTGTGTAAGCATCGTTGATTGCAGCCTCATCGTGTGAATCCGCAAAGGTATTGCACCAGGGCACAATGCCGTTGGGAATTGTTTTCTGAAGAATCTGGTCATAGAGAATACGGTCGCAGCGTGTGTGAGCATCTGTTGCACTGTTGATGCCCATACCGAGGCTTGAGCCTGCATAATCCATAAAAAGACGTGCAAACTTCGTGGGATAGTAGTCATCAATAAGCTGACCGACATAATTTTCGCTGTCCTTGTCGGTATAAACATATTCACCGACGTGCGAAAGAAACGAGATTCCGCCTGCTTCCATAACGCCTTTGGAGGGCGTTTCATAGTCGCCGAAAACGCCCGCAAGACCCTGACCGTATTCGGCATAATATCCCGTCAGATGGCAGTCGGCAACGGGAGTAGCCATATTAAGCTCGATGCCGAGAGGAATATCAAGCATTCCGTTTTCGTGAGTTCTTGTTTCTGAAGGTGCAGTGCCGTTAAGATACTGCTGATAAAGCTCATCGCTGATAGGAACGACAGGCTCCATTTTTGTGCGTTCCTTCTTTATCAGACGCATAAGCGGAACAAGCTCCGGCTCTTTATTCCAGCCTCTGTTGAGAGTGCCGTGGTCGGTGAGAGCAACGATATCAAAGTTAAGGTCATAGTGCTTCTGAACAAATTCATCGATTTTGAGGAATCCGTCGCTTGCGGTTGTGTGGCAATGAAGCTGAGTTTTGTAAACTCCCCATTCATCCCAGTCAACATTTGCATAAGGGTCGGTGATGACGTAGTTCTTTTCGGGTGCATCTTCGGCTGCTGCGCTCATACCTGTCATCGGAATGACCATAAGCATTGCCAGAAGAATTGCTGTTATCTTTTTGATCATTTTAATACCTCTTTCACAGAAGAATTCTGTTTGTTGTTATATAATTCACACCGAGAGATGTGAGTATATCCATAAACGGAATGAAATCAACGGTCCACGCCGCAAGAGTTATCCCCTCCTGCTTTGCGGATTTTATCATACTGTAATTAACGAGCTTTTTGTGATTGAACGCAATTGCAGTGCTGTTTTCTTTTGCAAATTCAACAGAGTCTTTATTCATCTTTGAAACCAGATACCAAAGCTCAATTTCCGAATCAAGCCTTCTCAGCTCCCTGATTCTGTCGGCATTGAAATCGATAATCAAAGCATCGCTCACGCCCGTCATTCTGACGGCGGTAAGCAATCCTCTCATATCCTCGGGTTCTCCGCCTTTGACCTCAATCATCGGGCGCATGGAATATTTTCTGCAAATTGAAATCGCTTCTTCGAGGGTGGTTATTCTTTCGTCGGGATAGTTTTCAACGCCGTTTCCGCTGTCAATTTTCAGCTTTGAAATTTCCTCGTATGTAAACGAACTTACTTCCCCTTCGCCGTCGGTCATTCTGTCAACCGTAGCATCGTGCATAAGAATCCACACACCGTCCGAGGTCGGAGCAATGTCAAACTCTGCGGCATAATAACCCGCCTTTCCCGCTTGCTCAAGAGACGAAGCGGTGTTTTCGGGAGCTACGGACGAAAGCCCTCTGTGCGCAGTCAGATAATACTCTTTTTCTGTCAGCGCCGAAACGGAAAAACGTACATTCACAGTATCAACAACATTCGCATAAACCGCAATTATCGCAATTACAATGCACAGCGAAACTGCGGCTTTGATTATTCTTTTTATAGGCCAACAGCTCCTTTTGAATTATTATACAATTATTATAGCATAACTGAAAATAAAATCAATAAAATTATGGAAAATGACACATATTTATGATATAATTTGTATATAAAGAGGCTTATGATATGGGCATAATCAAAAAATATTTTCAGTTTTTACTGCGGTATCAATTCTTTTTTGCATTCGCACCCTGCAAAGGAAAAGAAAGTCCCGAAATAACCGAAGAACCATCGGAAAGCACAGCTGAAACATATGCAGAAGAAATAACAACAGCACCTGCAGAAACCGCCGAAGCTGTGACAGAGCCAATAACAGAAGCAGAAACCGAAAAAGAAACCACTCTGACCGAACCCGCAACAAAAAAAGCTGTTACAACCACAACAAAAAAAGAAAATAACCGCTCCCACAAAGAAAGCGGATATAGTGAAGCTCTATAATGACGCAGCTGCAAATGCCGCAAAAGCAAACCGCTTTGTTTCGATTGTCCACAACATAAAAATGAACGCAACTCTTAAAAACATAAAGTATATCGTAAGAGTTTCCAAAGCATCCACAGACCTCGAAACAACTGTTAACTATTCAGATTTTAAATACTGATAAAAATAAGCCCTTCGAAGCTGAAAACTTCGGAGGGCTTGTTTTTTGTCAAGTTGTCTTATGTCTCAGAATTTCGAAACAATGGGTTCCCACATATTTCTGATATATTCGCGTCTTGCTTCTCTTCTTGCCTTGATTCTGTCTTTAAGGCTGACACGTTCTTCTTTCTGAGAATTTTCCTGCACCTGATTTTCTTCTGTTTCGGTAACAGCTTCCTCTTCTTCAACGTAGTCATAGGGTCTTATAAAGAAATGAGAAGGGTTTTTAACGCCGTTCTTATCACGAAAATCCGAAACCTCTTTCACGCATACACCCGTCTTGGAGTTGAGTGCGGAAATGTTCAGACCGTCGCCGAGGTAAATGCCGAGGTGACTGCTCCATACAATGATGTCACCCGGTTTCGCATCCGAAATATCATCGATAACCGTGCCGAATCTCTCTGCTTTTTCTTTGGTGTTATAGTCCGCTGTGCTGTTTCCGCCCTTGATACCGAAATTACCGAGAACGTAATAAACAAAGCCGGAGCAATCGAATTTTTTCGGACCCTTACTTGCGTACTGATAGCCGCTGCCTTCAAGTCTTGCCGCAAAAGCCGCAACATCGTTGCCCCTCACGGGTTCTGCACCGATTACCGCAAAAGCAAATGCGCTGAGCATAATTACGGTTGCTGTTAAAAGTGCAATGATCTTTTGTGTTTTTCTCATTTTAACCTCCATAGATTGGCGGGAATAATCCGATGGTTGATGTATTTATCGGACTGTTTTCGTTGCTCTAAGTGTTTTAAACGCCACACAAATCGACATTATACACAAAAACCGCTCTCATGTCAAGCATTTTAACTTGACATCGTCGATTGCAACAAAAAAACAGACCGTATCCGAAAAAATCGGTACAGTCTGCTGTGCAATATTTTGTTATTTTATCTTGATAAGTTTGTCACCCTTAACAAGATATGCATTGCGTGCAAGGTCAATCATAGGCTGATCGTTGAGCGAATCCGTGTAAAAATTGTCGATTTCCGCATCGGGAAATTTCTCTCTGAATGCCTTTACCTTGTTTTCACGGAAGCAAAAACTTACAAGCTTCATGCTTTTAAGGTCTGTTTTTGAGCCCACGTAATGCTTGATGTTAAGTCTGCGGCAGATTTCTTCAAGCACAACATCAAGGCAGGCCGAGATAATAATATCGTCGTCTTTTCTCTGCTTGAGATAAAAAGACTTTATCTTACCGCTGTTTTTATCCCAGAAATCAACAACATCGCTTTCGATATCTTCGATTGACTGTGCAAAACCCTCAACAACACCAGCATATTTATCCATAACATCATCAAGTGACATTTTGCCTGCCTTGTATTTGAGAATACAGCCTATCGCCCAGGGAAGCTTCACAAGAAGTCTGGGGTCCTTTTTGAGATAACTGAGAAAAAGGTCTACACCCGATTCACCTCTGTAAATCGTGTTATCAAAATC
>JAZNFD010000151.1:0-4086 GCA_045588975.1 Acutalibacteraceae bacterium
ATTGAGGAAAATATTATCGATTGCGTTATTTCTGATTTTGAAGCACTTGATATCCTGACCGCCGATGTCGATGATGAAATCAACGTCGGGTTTGAATTTCTTTGCGGCAGTGAAATGCGCAACGGTTTCAACAAGACCGAAATCCACAGCAAAAGCATTTTTGATTATATCCTCACCGTAGCCCGTAACCGCACTCGATGCAACAACTGCATCGGGAAATTCTTCATAAAACTCAACAAGGAATTTTTTGATAAGTGATACGGGGTCGCCGCTGTTAGGCATATATCTGCTCGTAACGATTTCGCCTTTTTTATTGATAACAGCCGCCTTGACGGTTGTTGAGCCTGCATCAATACCGATGTAAACTTCTTCGCCCTTTTTGACGGCAACATTGGTTTCAACGGTGTTTTTCGCATGACGCGCGGCAAATTCCTTGTATTCTTTTTCATTTGCAAAGAGAGGAGTTGCGCCGAGATATTCGCCGCTTTCCTTTGCGTTTGCTATTTTAACGGTAACATCTTTCATATCAAGCACTGTGCCTTCGGATGAATATGCCGCACCGAGAGCAACAAAATAAAGTCCGTTTTCAGGGCAAGTGCCTGTCACTCCGAGGCCTTTGTCGAATGCCTTGCGAAGCTCTGAAAGGAAATAAAGAGGACCGCCGAGGTAAACGACGTTGCCTTCGATCTTTCTGCCCTGAGAAAGACCCGCAACGGTCTGGTTGACAACGGCTGTAAAAATACTTGCGGCAATATCGTTCTTTCTTGCGCCCTGATTAAGCAGAGGCTGAATATCCGATTTTGCAAAAACACCGCATCTTGATGCGATTGAATAAATCTTTTCGTGGCTTTCGGCAAGAGTGTTCATCTGAGTGGGGTCAACGCCGAGAAGAGATGCCATCTGATCGATGAATGCACCAGTACCGCCGGCACACGAGCCGTTCATTCTGACTTCGACTCCGCCGGTAAAAAAGAGGATTTTGGCATCTTCGCCGCCAAGCTCGATAACAGCATCAGTGCCGGGCAGAAGGCGTGAAACGCTGACTCTTGTTGCATAAACTTCCTGAACGAATTCAAGACCGAGAGCTGTTGCAAAACCCATACCTGCTGAACCGGAAACAGTGAGTGACGATTTTTCAAACTGAGGGTGTTTGGTTATGATTTCAGAAAGCATTGCGGCACTTTTTTCTGCAATTTTTGAATAGTGACGCTCGTATGCTTTGTATACTATGTTGTTGTTATCGTCGATTGCAACACACTTGAGAGTGGTTGAACCGACATCCATACCTATTCTCATTTTTTCTCTCCTGATTAATTATGAGTTTTTGCTTTTTCTTCATCAAGGTTTTCCAGCATAAGGCGTTCAACCTCATCGCGAAGTTTTTTATTTGCTTCTTCAATTGTCATATCGCCAACTTTAAAAGGTTCGCCGTAACGAATCTGAAGATTTTTACTGCGGAATTTATAGTCGCCGGTAAGACCGAAAGGCACTATGTAAGAATCTGTTTTCTTTGCCATTGAAACGGCGCCTGTTTTGAAACGCAGAAGAAATTCATCGGTTTTGTTTCTCGTTCCTTCGGGAAAGATTCCGATTGCACCGTCTTTTTTCAGAACCTTCATCGCTGACATTGCGCTCGAAAGATCTTTTCTTGAACGGTCAACGGGAATACATCCGACTGCTTTGAAAAGCGGAGCAAGCCAGCCGTCAAAATATTCTTTTTTTGCCATATAGTGAATAACTCTTTTGGTTGCGATTATCGTTAAGCACTGGTCATATACGTGCTTGTGATTGCCCGCAATAACTATCGAGCCGTCATCGGGAATTTTTTCAGCGCCGATTATTTCGGGCGAATAATAAAGCTTGAATGCAGCTCTCATAATCGGGGTGAGAAGCTTATAGCCGATTTCTCTTTCTTCGGGTCTTTTGCTCATTTTTTGATATTCTCCTTCTCAAGTTCTTCGGAAACGATTTTCATAAGTCTGTTATTTGCTTCTTCAAGGTTTTCGTCAGGCTTCAAAGGCTCAAAAAATCTGATTTTTACACTTCTTTCAAACGCCTTATACTTTCCCGTAATCACAAACGGTACAATATTCGTGTTTGCATCACGCGACATTTTTACAGCACCGAATTTGAACGGCATAATAATGTCATCTGTTCTGTTAATTGTACCCTCAGGAAAAATGCCGATAAGCTTTTCATCGTTGAGAGTTGCGATTGCGGATTCAAAAGCCGCCTTGTCCTTTGTTCTTCTGTTGACGGGAATGATACCGAGCCCTTTGAAGATTATTTTTAAAGGCCCTTTCATCAGTTCGTCTTTTGCAAGAAAATGAACGCATCGTTTTGTGGCGCATCCGACAAGGATGCAGTCAAGATAATTTGTGTGGTTGCCTGCAAGAATAATTCTTCCGCTTTCGGGAATATAACGTTTGCCTACGATAACAGGCTTGAAAATCGCCTTAAAAGCCGAACCGAGCGGACGTCTTATTATCCTATACAGCATAGGTTCTTTCATCTTTTTCTCCTCCGTTTTAATAACACAAAAAATTATATTCATTTTTGAAATAAAGGACAATACACATAAAACGAACCGTCACTTTTCAGCGACGGTTATTTTGCAAATCTAAAAGATTGGAAATAACTCGAATTATTCGGATGTTTTTTCTTTGATAACGGCAGTTACTTTGAATTTAACAGCCTTGATTCTTTTCATTGTGCTGTAGCGGGCACAGTTTTTGATGATCTGATGTTTAACCGCATCATCAACATCAACACAATTCATAATTCTTTTATATTCACTGAGTTGATTATTCGGTTTCATCCGAATCATTCCTTTCAAGTTCTTTTTTTAACATTTTCCGTCCGTGCTGAAGACGCTTTCGCACCGTCACAGGTGAAATGTTGGTAATTTCTGCAATTTCGTTTGCCTTGTAACCCTCGATATAATACAAATCAAGAACGATTTTGTACTTTGAAGGGAGGCTCATTATCAATTCAAAAATTTCCTTGTCTTCCTCTTGGATTCCGATACCCGTCAGATCGTCAAGATTTTCGGCAGCATGACGGGATTTAAAACGGCACATATTTTTGCTGGTATTGGTTGCAACTTTTATCAGCCATGCTTTTTCGTGCTCGGAATCTCTGAAGAGCGGTGCCTTAAGCATATACTTCAAAAAGGTTTCCTGAAGCGCATCTTCAGCATCATATTTATTTCCCAAAATACTGTAACAGATGCGAAAAAGCATCCGGCTGTATTTTTCCACTGCATATTCAATGTGACGAAATTCATCATTATACTGAGTGGTTACCGCACACACAGAAAACCCCTCCTTCCGACAATGATCGATATTATCCCTATAAATTAAACACCATAAACATTAATAATGTGACATATAAATTATGAACTTTTTGTAAACACTTTGTTTTTGGGAAAATAAAGCCAACAGAACTGAAAAAACTCTGACAATATCCAGGTCTGCCGCGATAATTACATTGCAGGTTAAGACAAAAGAATGATTGAAATAAACACAAGTCCGACAGCAGATACTGTCATAAAACACCTTGCATATTATATACTTAAATTCGACATTGTCAAGCAAATTAATAAAATCTTAGAAATATTTAGAAATATAATATATTTATAATTAAACGAGCAATAATCTTTTTATTGATTTTGTAAAATCATATATGTTATACTTGTAAAATAAAAGAACAGTATACACCGAATATGACGAAAGGAGTTTCGGTATAACATGGAGCAATATAACGTAAACGGAATGAGCTGTGCGGCGTGCAGTGCGAGAGTCGAAAAAGCCGTACTCGGTGTTGACGGCGTGACAGCTTGTTCGGTCAGCTTGCTTACAAATTCAATGGCTATTGAAGGAAAGGCAAGCGAAAGTGATATTATTTCCGCTGTTGAGAAAGCAGGATACAGTGCATCAAAAAAAGGCAGCGAAAACAAAAATGCAAAGTCTGATATTCTGACCGACAAAGAAACTCCCGCACTTTTTAAAAGGCTGATTTCATCGCTTGCCTTTCTGCTTTTGCTGATGTATCTTTCTATGGGCCATATGATGTGGAATTTTCCCC
>JAZNFD010000152.1:0-6020 GCA_045588975.1 Acutalibacteraceae bacterium
CGCTTGGCCTCCGACTTTATCGGGTAATTCGGATGCCGTCTGAAGACTTCTTGCATCAATAAAATCAATTTTACATTCTGCAAGCGCGTTTGCAGAAAGGCTTGTTACGCTCTGAATATTCAGATACATAACGTTATTGCAACCCGAAAGAGTATAATCGGCAAGTGTTTTCAGACTTTTGAATGAAACAGCAAGAATATTCGGTGCGCTTGAGAACATATAAGCCGATGTTTTGTTCATCTTTGGTGCAATAAAAGCCTGCAATGCGTTCGAAAACTTCGGGAAAGTTGTTGTGCCCGCTCTGTAAACCGCAGATTCGAAGCTTGTCATCTCGGGAAGATTGATAATTCTCAGAGATGTGCATTTATTGAATGCTGAGGAATAAACTGTTTCGGCAGATTCAAGACAAATCTCACCGAGCGAAGTGCAGTTTTCAAATGCTCTTCCGTTAACATAGGTTGCATCGGGAATATGAACGGAAGTCAGAGACTTGCATCCGTTGAACAAATCACTTGAAATGAAGCTGAGCCCGAGAATTTCAACATTTGAAAGAGAAGTACAGTTTCTGAATACTTCATTTGAAACGTTGGTAAGTCCGTCAATCTGTACACTGACAAGCGCAGGACATCCGAGGAATGCACTTTTACCGATTGAACTGACTTTGCCGAGGTTGATGTCAGACACCGCCGAATACTGGAACGCGCCTTCGTCAATGCTCTTCAATGCTTCGGATGCAATTGAAAACGTTGTGCCTGAAACGGAATAATGTCCGCTGCATACGTAACTGTAAGCATATTTGCCGATTGATGTAATCTGACCGAAATACATATTCTTGAGCCATACGCAATTATATAACGCATAGTCGGAGAGTTTTGTAACACCTTTTGCAAAAATTGTTTTCAGTACCGAACAATCTTTGAATGCATTATTTCCGATTGTTGTTACGGTTATCGGAAGAACGATTTCGGAAATATTCATCCCCTCAAAAACACTTTCACCGACAGCCGTAACCGTTATTCCGTTAACTGTATCGGGTACCGTAAAACTCTTTTTAGAGCCATTATAAGCGGAAATAACACCGTTTTCATCAACAATTAAATCCGTTTCATTGATATAAGGAACAATAATCGATGCAAAGGTTGAAACCGATGAACGGTATTTATCCTCGCAGTATGCAACGGCGTTGATAACCGTTGTTTCGGGAATATGAATCGGATTTCCGTCATAAATAATTGACGACGGGTTTGTTTTTGACGGAACGGATCTGTCCGTTGTATAATAAATAACAGAGTCGGGGGTGTCGCAGAAAATTTCAAGATTTATTTCTTCCTGCGAAACTTTTGTGTCATGTGAAAAATACGGTTCGAGCGTTTTTTCTTTGTTTTCCGTCGGATCACGGAATTCGGGTGCACGAATGATGCCTTTACCGTATTTGATTGCAGAATCGGTTTCCTGAACATAAACGGCATTTTCAGCCAGAATATCTTTTATGTCTTCGCTCGATAAATCGGGATTATATGAAAGAACGGCAGCTGCAAGCGCTGCAACAAGAGGGGATGCGAATGATGTACCGCTGACAGTTATATATTTACCGTTGAGATGGGTTGTGTAAATTCCGACACCGGGTGCAGCGAGATCAACATCGTCGCCTCTTGTGCTGAAATTTGCGATTGTGCCCATATCATTGGTTGCGCCTACTTTAACAACGCTTTCATACGATGCGGGATAAAATTTTGTGTTTGAAGAATCGTTTCCCGAAGCCGCAACAAGAAGAATATCTTTGCTTTCAGCAAAATTAACGGCTTCTTTCAGCGTTTCGGAGCTTTCCGAAAGAGCAATGCTCATATTTATAATGTCAACATTATCGTTTGCAGCGCAGATAATACCCGCCGCAAGAGTCAGAACGGTACCCTGACCCCAATTGTCAAGAACTTTATACGGTTTAACGATAACGTTATTTAGTGTGCTGTCAATAATAACGCCTGCAACCTGAGTCCCGTGACCGTTATCATCAGCGGAGCTGTTTGCATCGCCGCTTACGCTGGTGTTGACTCCCGTGGGAATAACTCTTCCGTTGAATGCGGGGTGTGTTTCGTCCGTACCAGTATCAAGAACGGCAACAACGGTTTCCTTAAGCTCGATTCCGCTTGAAACAGCAGAATTGTTCAGCTTGTTCAATCCGATATATTGCGGACCCCAGGAATCATATTCCTTGACTTCTTCAACAGATGAATCCGCTTCAAGAGCATATAAGAGTCTGTCGGGTTCAACATATTCAATTCCGTTTCGTGAGGAATAATAATCGTAAGCATCCGACGTTGCCTCGGGAGAATCATAAACAAGAACCCATAAATTATTATAGCCTCTGATAACTTTTAATGCATCACGGGTGTCGATAGCTGAAGAACTTTTAACAATAAGTCTGCACGACTGAAATTCCGGATATGCGTTTTGTTTTTCATACGATGGCGTTATATCGAATTTCGATTCGGATTCTCCGCATTCTCTCATCAGAAGCTGAATTTTATCCGCAAAATCACCTGCCGTGACGGAATCGGTTTTATATTCAACATAAAACGTAACCGAAACAACGGGAAGTGCCAACAATATTATACTTAAAAATATACACAGCATTTTTTTAATCATCAGACTCACCTCCGAATACGATGTGTATATTTATAATTCTACATTATAATTATAGATTATTTTTCAAAATAATGAAATATGAAAACAGATAAAACCGGAGTTTTTTGTCTGTTTTTATGAAATTTCGATAATATAAATATACAAATTGTATATTCTTATATTTATCACAGTAAAATATTACGTAAAAGTTGAATTTTTAATGTTAATGATTTATAATAAACGAGAAAGGAAGTGCATTAATGTTTAAAGAATTAGTATTAAAAAATCGTTCATACAGAAGATTTTTCGAAGATGCAACCGTCACCGAAGAAACCTTGCGTGAACTTATCGATATCACCCGCCATACCGCATCAACCGTTAATTCACAGGCTCTGAAATTCAGGCTTGTGACCTCGGATTCCGAAAGAGAAACCGTATTCTCGAATCTTGCGTGGGCAGGACTTTTAAAAGATTGGAACGGACCCGAAAAAGGGGAGAGACCGTCAGCTTACATCATCATTTTATGTGATCTTTCTCTCGGAAGTAACAAACAGTTTGATGACGGTATTGCTGCGCAGACGATTCTTCTTGCCGCTGCGGAAAAAGGACTTGGCGGCTGTATGTTTGGCAGCATAAACAGAAAAAAACTTGCACATGAGCTTGGGATTGACCTTGAAAAATATTCAATCGACCTTGCAATAGCTCTCGGCAAGCCTAAAGAAACTGTTAAAATTGTTGATGTTTCCGAAAGCGGAAGCACAGCATATTACCGTGATGAAAACGGAGTTCATTATGTACCGAAACGATCGCTTGATGATCTGATAATCTGAGGAGGTAAGAATTATGGCAGTTAGACTCAACAATGACCCCGAAATTGTAAAAATGATAAAAGACGGTTTGAAGATGAAGGGCGGATATTGCCCCTGCCGTACCGAGAAAAAAGAAGAGTATAAGTGTATGTGCCGTGAATTCAAGCAGCAGATTGCCGACCCCGATTTTGAGGGTTACTGCCATTGTATGCTGTATTATAAATCAAAGGATTGATTACGGTTTTATATTCGCTTGACAAATCATTATAATAGTGATATCATCAAGTGAAAAATGCACCTGTGGCGGAATTGGCAGACGCGCCAGATTTAGGATCTGGTATCTTCGATGTGCAGGTTCGACCCCTGTCAGGTGCACCACATAAAGAAAATCCGAACCTTTAACCGATTGGATAATGGTTCGGATTTTCTTTTTCATTTAAATATTATATGCCATTTCGTTGGGAATGGCAATAAGAACGATAATCGCAATCGGAAAACTGATGTAAGCAATTCATTGATTGATGCATAAATATGCGCCGTTAATAATCTCCTGAAATTGAACAGATTAAAAAATAATATTTTGTATTTCAACATACCAAAAACCAAATTTAATTATAGAGTGTAAAATTACTTATTTTATTTAGTTTTTAATGTTGATTTATATAGAATTTTTGTTTTAATTAAATACTTGAAAAATACACAAAATGTTGATATAATATAAATAATTATGGAATAATATGGAGGAAGTATGAACGGAAAGCTTATTGTTATTGAAGGACTTGACGGAAGCGGTAAATCAACTCAGGAAGAATTGCTTAAAAAAAGGCTTTCCGAGGCCGGTATCAAAGTCAATTTTATCAAACTTCCCAATTACGATGACCCCGCCTGTGAGCTTGTAAAAATGTATCTCGCCGGCAGATTCGGCAACAAACCCGGAGATGTCAATGCTTATGCGGCTTCTTCTTTTTTCGCGGTCGACAGATATGTAAGCTATAACTGTTACTGGAGAGATGCTTATCTTAACGGCGAAGTTTTCCTTGCAGACAGATACACAACCTCCAACGCCTATCATCAATTAACCAAAACCGACAGAGCCGATTGGGATTCGTATCTCGAATGGCTTGAGGATTTTGAATATAACAAAATGGGCATTCCGAAGCCCGATGCTGTAATTTATCTCGATATGCCCATCGAGGTTTCGCAGAAGCTGATGACGGGCAGATATAACGGCGATGAATCAAAAAAAGACATTCATGAGAAGGATGTTGAATATCTTAATAATTGCCGTGAAGCCGCTGATTATGCCTGCAAAAAGCTCGGATGGGAAAGAGTTGAATGCAGCCGTGACGGCGAGCCGTTACCGATAGAAGTTATTTCCGATTCGATTTTCAAATATGTTATGAAGGCGCTGAATCTTGAATGATTATCCGTTTATCCCAAAAAGATGACATCAGCGGCATTGTTTCTTTATGGAATGAGTCTTTCGGCGATTCTGCAGAAGAAATAATGTTTTTTATAAACAATAAATATATTCCTGATAACACCTTGGTTGCGGAAGAAAACGGCGAAATTGCATCAGTACTTTTTCTTCTTGACGGCAAGATGTGTATCAAGGGTATTGATTACCCGTCGTATTATCTTTACGCCGCCTGTACACTGAAAAAATACAGGGGCAGAGGAATAATGGCGAGTATGCTTGAAGAAGCGAAAAAGCTTGCTTTTTCAAGAAAAATTGATTTTATATGTCTTATGCCGGGTGAAAAATCACTTTTTGATTTCTATGCAAAATTCGGATATAAGACTGTTTTCAGTAAAAAAATTCTTAAAATTGATGTCCCTACGGATATTGATACCGATATTTTGGAATCAACCGACATCAAGAATTTGGAATTAATCAGAAATAATGCATATAAAGATTCTGATTATTTCAAATGGGACACACATTCAATAGAATTTGCTTTTTCTCATAATAAATTATATTCAGGCAAACAATTTTGCGGCTGTAATGGTTATTGCCTTTACAGTACAGATGGCGGTGTTATGTCTGTAAAGGAATTTGCCTTTGCAGATTTGAATTCATTGCAAATTGCTCTGAAAATTGCTCTGATTAACAATTGCAACAAGTTAATTGTTAATTTGCCGTGCGGATATCCGACCGAAATCAGTAAAACTGAAATTGTGCCTTCGGCAATGATGCTTGACGTCAGCGAACGTTCGAAATACATTTCCGACGGCTTGAATAACGCATATCTCGGGCTCACTCTTGACTGATACAGGGGGAATATTAATGTTTTATATATTTTTTGCAGATGGTTTTGAAGAGGTTGAAGCAATTGCAACTCTTGATGTTATCAGACGCGCAAAGATTGAAACAGAAAGTGTTGGCGTCGGTTCAAAAAATATTACCGGCTCACACGGAATTACGGTTGTCTGCGATAAAACGGTCGATGAGATTTCCGTTTCCGATTCTCTTGAAGGAATAATTCTTCCCGGCGGTATGCCCGGTACAACGAATCTTTTTGAGAATCAGACTGTAAATACATTTATTGATTACTGCAACGTAAACAATCTTTTTATTTGTGCAAT
>JAZNFD010000153.1:0-4687 GCA_045588975.1 Acutalibacteraceae bacterium
ATAGGCATTTTTGCACCGCAGGGAATAAAGCCCGTCGTCATAATCGTTATTCTTCTGTCACGCTCATTTTCAATTGTGCGTGAAGCCATAATTCCGGGGACACCGCATCCCGATGCAACGAGAATGGGTATAAAACTCTTACCCGAAAGACCGAATTTGCGGAAAATTCTGTCCATTATGAAAGCGACTCTGCTCATATATCCGCAGTCTTCAAGAATTGAAAGCATACAGAAAAGAACAAGCATCTGAGGAACAAATCCGAGAACCGAACCGACACCGCCTACTATACCGTCCATAATAAGACTGTAAAGCCAGTCGGCAATAACGGGAGTACCGTCCGTACCGAGAAGAACTTTATCAATAAGTTCGGGAATGCTCGGGATGTGCTGAAGTACTGAATATCCGAAAAAAGCGGGATCAAGATTTTTGAACGAACCGAAAAGTCCGTCGTTCATAAAACTGACAGTCCAATCGCCTACCGTGCCGATTGAAAGAGTGTAAACAAGCCACATGACGAGGGCAAAAAACGGAATCGCAAGAATTCTGTTAGTTGCAATCATATCGATTTTGTCCGAAACCGAAAGCTTACCTGCATGCTTCTTCTTGCTGTTTTTCATGGCTCGGTCCGTTATGTAGTTATATCTTTCATTGATGATAATGCTTTCGGCATCGTCATCCATTTCAAGTTCAACATCCTTGATGTCCTCTTCAATGTGAGCGAGGAGCTTACTGTCGAGATCAAGCTGTTCAAGCACTTTGGGGTCACGTTCAAAAATCTTGACTGCATACCATCTCTGCTGTTCAATCGGCATATCGTGAACTGCCGCCTCCTCTATATGAGCAAGTGCGTGTTCAACAGGACCCGAGAAAATGTGGCGGTGCTCTCTTTTAGTTGATTTTGCAGCTTCGATTGCCGCATCAACCGCCTCATCAATGCCTATGCCTTTAAGAGCTGAAATTTCAAAGATTTTGCAGCCGAGCGCTTTCCCGATTTCTTCGGTATCGATTTTATCGCCGTTTTTTCTGACGATATCCATCATATTTATCGCACCGACAACGGGAATCCCAATCTCGATAAGCTGAGTTGTGAGATAGAGGTTTCTTTCAAGATTGGTGCCGTCTATAACATTAAGAATAGCATCGGGTCTTTCGCCGATGAGATAATTACGCGCAACAACCTCTTCAAGAGTATACGGCGAAAGCGAATATATACCCGGAAGGTCGGTTATGATAACACCCTCCTGTTTTTTCAGCTTACCCTCTTTCTTTTCAACCGTTACGCCGGGCCAGTTGCCGACATACTGATTCGAACCCGTCAATGCATTGAAAAGGGTGGTTTTTCCGCTGTTCGGATTTCCCGCCAGCGCAATTCTGATATCCATAAAACACCTGCTTCCGTAGGTTAGTCGATGCTAACCTGAGCTTTTGAAAAATCGGGGAAAATCCCCCGAAAATGCACTTATTCCACCTCAATCATTTCGGCATCGCCTTTTCTGATTGAAAGTTCATAACCGCGAACGGAGATTTCAAGAGGGTCACCCAAAGGCGCAACCTTACGCACAAAAATTTCAACACCCTTGGTGATTCCCATATCCATAATTCTGCGTTTGAGAGCACCTTCACCGTGAAGCTTGACAACCTTTGCGGTTTTTCCGATTTTAACATCTCTTAAGGTTTTCATAGACCATAACCTCCGCTGAGAACGCACACAATATTGCGCGTTCCGTCTGGTTAGCATCCGCTAACTATTATTATTTTAGTTAATATCCGAGGCTTTGTCAACCGATTTTATGCGTTTTTTCAAATTTTGTCATATTCTACAATCGGTTAATTCAGGCTAACCAAAGCTTTTGTGCACAATAAAAATCGAAAGCAGTGCCCGCAACGGGCACTGCTTCCGATTTTATGGAGGAATTGAGCGGCAAAGTCAAACTCTGCCGAGTAGTTTTTTCTGTTATTTCTTGTTGATGATTTTTGCTCTGATGCCTCTGGTTGACTTTGCGAGTTTCTGCGCAGCATTAACTGCGACAAAACCGACCTTATCAATAATGAGGTCAGCCTCACCCATCAGCTCCATATAGTCATTGCAGAAGCCTTTCTTGAATTTGAATATGCCGTGAAGAGGATTGCTTTCATCGGGATATCCGCCTCTGAAATCGTAGTATTTGCATCCGCGTTCAATCGCCCATCTTATCATTTCCCACTGAACAAGATAGTTGGGCATAACATTGCGGTATTCATTTGAGCTTGCGCCGTAAACATACCATTCCTTATCGCCGCAGACAACATTGAGCGCACCCGCAATTGTCTTGCCCTCATACTTTGCGAGGTAGATTCTCGCATCATCGCCGAATGCATCCATAATTCTCTTGAAATATGAAGTGTCACGGGTTGCAAAATTATCTCTTTCGCCTGTTACAAGCATAAGATCGTGGAATTCTTCGCATGCTTCGGCGCCCTTGATTTCAACTGTTACGCCTTTTCTTGATGCGAGACGGGTGTTATAGCGTGTTTTGGGGTGGAAGGATGCCATAACTTCTTCTTCGGTTTTTCCGCCGACATCAAGGCGGAAAATGTATCTCGCCTGAATGGTATCAAAGCCCGCACCGTGTTCTTTGAAGGTGAATCCGATTTCCTTGAGAAGCGAAATATATTCGGAATTCGATGCAAGAGTATCGGTATCTATTTTAAATGTATATGCTTTGTTCTTTATTCCGTATTCCTTTACGGCTGTGAGAAGTTCTTTCACCGTTTCCTTGTCTGCAAGGTCACAGACGGGGCCTCTGGGCGCATACATCATCTTGAACGGCGTCATCGGTATCTGGCGCAAAAGCACACCGCACACACCTTTGATTTTCCCGCTTGAATCACGGCAGATAAAGCCTCTCCATTCCCATTCTTTTTTTACTTTTCCCCACGCAGAGGTCTGCATCATGTGTCCCTTCGGATGTGAGCGGACAAAGCTGTCAAATTCCTGCGCATTCTCAATTTTTACCGTTTCCATTGTCTCTCCTTTCCTACAGCTTTATAAGCTGCAATGCTCTTTCAGTCAGAGCTTCACTTGTATTTTCAATCTCTTCAGCCATAACTTCATCCAGAAGTTGTTCGAGAATTCTTCCGATTTTCGGTGACGGAATAACACCGAGTGCGGTGATTTCTCTTCCGCCAATTGCAAGATCGGTTACTTTGAAGCATTTTTCAGCCGAATTTATTTCGCCAAGAATCCTGAGTCCGTATTCATTTCTTCTGATTTCTTCATCAAAAAATTTCGGATTCTGAGCCGATATATCCGCTTTTCTTATTTCAAAAAGGTCTTTTACTGTATCGTAACCGAGTTTTGCAATATATTTTCTGTAAGTCTTTTTGCTTATTCCGTCGGGCAGGAAATCGTGATATTCAACAAGGTCACAAACACGGGTTCTGAACGCAGTCGATGTTTTGAGTCTTGTGAAAATATTCTCCGAAATTTCTCTGCTCGCCTTTGCGTGGTTATAAAAATGATCGGTTCCGTTTTCGTCGGTTGTTTTGCATTGCGGTTTACCCGAATCGTGCAGAAGCATTGCAAAACGCAGTTCAGGAACGGGGGCAACGCTTTCAACAGCTTTCACCGTGTGACCCCACACATCAAAAATGTGCCTTTCGTGATTCTGCGTGCAGTTTTTCATCGCCTTTATTTCAGGCAGAATGAAGAAAAACACATCCTCATATTCACGAAGAATTCTGCCTGCACCCTGTCCGCAAATCAGTTTAGACAATTCAACAAATATACGCTCAACCGAGATGTTTTTTAAAAGGGTATAATTTCTTCTGATGCTGTCGGAGGTTTCGCTGTCAATCTCAAATCCGAGCACCGAAGAAAATCTCAGCGCACGCAGAATTCTGAGTGCATCCTCGCCGAATCTTCTGTCCGCTTCGCCGACGCAACGAATCAGCTTATTTTCAATGTCTTTTGTCCCTCCGAACGGATCCGCAAAACCTCTCTCGGGAGAATATGCAATCGCATTGACGGTAAAATCACGTCTTGACAAGTCATCCTCAACACGGTCCGTAAAGTCAACCTTATCGGGATGTCGGTTATCGGAATAACCGTGTTCAATGCGGTATGTCGTTATTTCAAGAGGCATCTCCTCAACCATAACCGTAACCGTTCCGTGCTTCAATCCAGTTTCGATCACTTTGAAATCTTTGAAAATTGCTATGGTTTCTTCGGGAAGTGCGCTTGTTGTTATATCCCAATCGTGTGCAGGCTTGTCCATTACCGCATCCCGTACTGCTCCGCCCACAACATATGCGCTGTGACCGTCTTTTTCAAGAATTTCAATTGCCGTCTTGACTTGAGAAGGAATATTTATTACCATAATAATATTATTATCACCACTTTTCGGAGGAACTTTATGAATATTCAGATTTTCGGAACAAACAAGTGCTTTGACACCAAAAAAGCTCAGAGATATTTTAAAGAAAGAGGAATCAAATTCCAGTTTATTGACCTTACTCAGAAAAACCTGAGCAAGGGTGAATATCAGAGCATCAAAGCGGCAGTCGGCTCAATGGAAGCACTTATCAACGAGAATTCCAAAGCCTATGAAAAGCACTTCATCAAATATCTTGCGAGCAAGGAGGCTGTTGAAGAAAAGCTGCTTGAATTCGGTGAGCTTTACAAAACACCGATAGTCCGCAACGGAAA
>JAZNFD010000154.1:0-2725 GCA_045588975.1 Acutalibacteraceae bacterium
AGAAACAAATGAATCCTCGCCTGCGTTGCCGCTTGTTTCACCGTCAATGTCGAGCTTCCACACCTTGAAAAGAGGGCAGTCGGCAAGAAGTCTGCGCTCGTCTGTATCGGAAGCGGGATTTGAAAAATCAGGCTGTGAATATTTTTCAAGCGTTGTAACTGCCGCACCGTCCTCGACGTGAAGCTCACGGGGTTTGCCGTCAGCACCGACACGGTTGTAGTCGTAAATTCTGTAAGTAGTGTTTGAGCTTTCCTGAACTTCAGCAAGAAGAATTCCCTTGCAGATTGCGTGGAGAGTACCCGAATCAATAAAGAAGAAATCTCCTTTCTTGACTTTCACGGTTTCAACATAATCCGTGAGGGTATTGTTTGCGATTGCCGCCTTGAATTCTTCGGGTGAAATCTTGTCTTTGAAGCCGAGAATGAGACCTGCATCCTCTTCGCAGTCGATGATATACCAGCACTCGGTCTTGCTCTGACCCTTGCCCGTCAGCTCGCAGTATTCTTTTGTGGGATGCACCTGCACGGAAAGGTTATCCATCGCATCAATGAATTTGATGAGAATGGGGAAATCTTCAAAATTCTCTGCGTTTTTGCCGCAAAGTACGGGATTTTCTTTTACAACATCCGCAAATGATTTGCCTGCAAATTCGCCGTTTGCAACGGAGCTTGCACCCGCATCGTGGCACGAGAGCATCCAGCCTTCGGCAGCGTTGTTTTTATCTGTTTCAACGCCGTATTCTTCAATCAGTTTTCTGCCGCCCCAGATGGTTTCCGAAACATAGGGGAGCAGTTTTATGGGATATAAATTCATAATTCAGCCTCCAAAATGGGATTTAATGATATTATCTGTATTATTCTATCATATTTGTCCAACAATTTCCATAGAATATTTATCGGAGGATGAAAATTTATGGAAAAATATTTTAATAACGTAAAGATTTTTTATTATGAGAAGATAAGGAAACCCGTCAGACCCGTTTGTGATATCACTCTGGAGCAGATTCGGGAAACCTCACAGCGTCTCCAAAGCGCATACAGCCGATTTGAAAATGAGAGCAATGAGGATCTTCTTGATTCGATAATTTATGAAATTCAGTCACTCAAAGCGCTGTACCGTTACCTTATCAAGCAGGCAAAAGAAAAGGGGATTGAGTGCGCCGAAATTTCGGTGTTCGGCAAGGAGGTAATCTGATGAATGCGCTTTTTATTGCGGCGGCAGTTATCAGTACGGTTTGCGTTGCATGGTGGGTAGTGAAAAGCGAAAAAGGGGCAACAAGCTTTTTCCTTTCCGCCGTGCAGGGTATCGCCGCACTTTTTGCCGTAAATCTGACGGGAATGATTACGGGAGTCACTATTGCCGTCAACTGGTATACGGTTATTTCTTACATAGTGCTCGGTTTGCCGGGTGTGATAGGTACGCTCGCACTTAACTTTATAATGAAAATATAAAAAAGCGGCTTGAAATCCAAGCCGCTTAATTTGTTGATTATTATTCGCCACCGCCGACTGAGCCGTCCCATGTGTCAACGGTTTTTGCTTTCATTTCTTCTTCGTCAAACCAACGAGTGGTGACTGCCTTGGTTTCTGTGTAGAAACGGAAGCCGTCCTTGCCGAGACAATGGAGATCGCCGAAGAATGACTGCTTGTGGCCTGTGAAGGGGAATACGCCAACGGGTACGGGAATACCTACGTTAACGCCTACCATACCGCCGTCTGTTCTCTTTGCGAATTCACGTGCATAGTAGCCGCTCTGAGTGAAGATAACAGAGCCGTTTGCAAAGGGGTTAGCATTCATAACAGCAAGACCTTCTTCGAAATCCTTGACTCTCTTGATGCAGAGAACGGGTCCGAAGATTTCTCTCTGACCGACGGTCATATCTTCAGTAACGTGGTCAAAGATTGTGGGGCCGACATAGAAGCCGTTTTCGTAGCCGGGAACAACGGGATTTCTGCCGTCGAGAACAAGCTCTGCGCCCTCTTCGATGCCTTTTTCAATCCACTTGAGGATGGACTGTCTGTGAGCTTCGGTAACAACGGGGCCGAGGGTTGATTCCTTATCATATGCGGGACCGAGCTTAAGCTCTTTTGCGAATTTTACAAGATATCCGACAAGCTCATCGGCGATGCTTTCCTGAGCAACGATAACGGGGAGAGCCATGCAGCGTTCGCCCGCACAGCCGAATGATGAGTTGATGATGCCTCTTGCGCTTCTTTCGAGAGCGGCATCTTCGAGAACAAGGCCGTGGTTCTTTGCTTCGCAGAGAGCCTGAACTCTTTTGCCGTTAGCGGCAGCTCTTGAATAAATGTGAAGACCAACACTTGTTGAGCCGACGAAAGTGATACCCTTTACGTCGGGGTGATCCATAAAGATTTCAGCTTCGTTTCTTGAACAGGTGACGATGTTGATAACGCCGTCGGGAAGACCTGCTTCCTGCCAGAGCTCTGCAAGTCTCATGCAGGTCATGGGAGTCATCGATGCAGCTTTGAGAACAATTGTGTTACCGCATACAATGCAGAGGGGTGACATCCAGCCCATGGGAATCATGCCGCGGAAATTGAAAGGAACGATGCCTGCGAAAACACCGACGGGTTCTCTGTAAAGAGTGGTGTCATAGCCGGTTGAAGTATCTCTCATGCTTTCTCCCATAAGAAGTGAGGGAGCCGAACAAGCAAGCTCAACGGGTTCTTTAACCTTGAGAATATCGCCCTTTGCTTCGCTCCAT
>JAZNFD010000155.1:0-2154 GCA_045588975.1 Acutalibacteraceae bacterium
CTTCTCACCACTCAGCTTGACAATATGTCCTTCAGCATCTTCCGTAACGCAGTCAACAACAACACCGCAGGCAGCTATATGTCCGCACAGAAGGTATATCAAAAGAACTTTGCAAAGAAGCTTGAGGTCATCACAGAAAAGCTTGATGCCCTTAAATAATAAAGATAACAGAGGTATGCTATGAAAAACTTCACACGTATTATCATCGCATTACTTATCCTTGCGATGACCCTGCCGATGGCGCTTTCCTGCGCCGAGACCAACCCCTCCGGCGAGACCACCGCTCCCGCAGAAACAAATGCTCCCTCGGGTGAGGTAACCGTTGATACAACCGCTGAGGAAACTCTTTTTGCGGCAAGCAATATCCCGAGCGACCTGAGATTCGACGGCACCACTGTCAATATCCTTTATTGGGATGACGTTCCCAATCCCGAGTTCTTCGTTGATGATCAGAACGGCGAGTCCGTCAACGACGCTATCTACAGAAGAAACGCAAAGGTTCAGGAGCAGTTCGGCGTAAACCTTAACTATGTTGGCACTGCCGGCAATAACTCGAATATGGGCTCGTTCGTAAACGCTTGCGTTAACAGCACACAGGCGGGCGCGGATGCTTACGATATGTTCTGCGGCTACTCCATGACAGGCGCAACACTTATGACACAGGGCGTTACCCAGGATCTCACCGATTACGATATTATGGAGTTCGACAAGCCCTGGTGGCCCAAGAGCCTTATTTCCAAGGCTACTGTCCGCGAAGGTATCTATTTCGCATCCGGCGATATTTCCACAAACTTCATTCACATGATGTATCTTGTTCTCTTCAACAAGGAAATGCTGCTGGATCTTCACAATATGAATGCCGAGGTCCTTTACAATCACGTCTATGAAGGACAGTGGACTCTTGACAAGTTCATCGAGCTGACAAACGGCATTTATCTTGATCAGGACAGCGACAATACTCCCAGCGAAGGCGACCGTTACGGCGCTGTTGTGACCAACGTTCATTTCGACCCCTTCTATGCAGGCTCGGGACTCACCACCGTCGAGGTCAACGAGGATGGCGACCTTGTTCTTTCCGCTGATCTCTTCTCGCAGAAGACCGTTGACCTTCTTGAAAAGCTCTGCGAGCTCCTTCACACCTCGGGCAACGCTTATATCAAGAAGAGCGAGCCTCTCTTTGCCGCAGGTCAGGCACTTTTCATCGTTGACCGTCCCTACATAATCACCAGAAGCCTCACCGCCACAAACTTCAACTTCGGTATCCTTCCCATTCCGAAGTATGATGAGGAGCAGGCAGAGCATCGCACCTGTCTCGGCTTCGGTTATACAATGTATATGGTCTCGACCGCAGCCCCCAACCCCGAGGCAGCGGCGGCAACTATCGAGCTTCTGGCATATCAGAGCTATCTCAACGTAACACCCGCGCTCTTCGAGGAATCCATGAAGCTTCGCTATGCTGACCAGAGCGACGATGCCTTCATGTTCGACATCGTTCGCGAGGGCGTTGATATTGACGTTGCAAGACTCTTTACCACTCAGCTTGAAAAGATGTCCTACAGCATCTTCCGCAACGCCGTCAACAACAACGCGGCAGGAAGCTATATGTCAATGCAGAAGGCTAACGAAAGAGCTCTCAATAAGAAGATATCGGATATCAATGAAACCCTGAAAAATCTCAAGTAAAATAAAAAAACGAAAGACTGTCTCCCACGCGGCGAGGCAGTCTTTTTTTGCGTTTTACCCCCATTTTAGCCCAAAATGCCCGCATCTACGCTAAAAATGCCGTAGTTACGGAAAAATATTGAAAAATGTATTTTTTTATGATACAATTTAATCGGTATAAAAGACCCAAAATTCCATATACGAAAGGAAATAAAAGATGATCATTAAAACTATGAAGAGCCTGAAACGCGCGCCCGTTCGTGCAGTTGCGGTGTTGTTATTTGCCGCAGTAATTACTATGATCATTTGCGCTTTGCAAGCGTCGAATGAAGCAGAATTGAGGAATTATGAAGAGGCTTATCAAGCGGTTCCGGTTACCGTGACGGTCACCGATCCTATGGGAAACAATACTGACCCTTCTTCGATCAAACCTTGGGTGTTGGATTTGCTTACAGGTGAAAGCACTGTGGAATTAATTGATACATCTGCCGC
>JAZNFD010000156.1:0-12811 GCA_045588975.1 Acutalibacteraceae bacterium
AAAGAGGCTCTCAGTCGGTCAAGGTTTCATATCAGGGCAAGACCGCTGAATTTGTTGTCAGTGTTTCGTTTGCGTGGTGGCAATGGATAATCTGGTTTATTGCACTTGGTTTCCTTTGGTATTAATGCAGGATTTTAAAACGAAAAATGCATAAACTATTGCATTATTATTCGTTTTAGGTTATAATTAACAAGTAAAATGAATCACGGATGTCCGTATTATGCGGAATCGGGGTTCGAAATAACAGGAGGTTAACACAATGAAGAAAAAGTTATCAATCGCACTTGCTCTCATCCTTGCTTTTGCAATGATTCTTTGCACAGCTTGCGGTGGCGGCGAAACAACAACAGATGAAACTCCCAAAGGCGGAGACCTTTCAACCATCAGCATTAACGTAGGCACAGGCGGCTCAACCGGTACATACTATGGCTTCTGTAACGTTATTTCTTCTCTTCTTAAAGAAAAGACCGGCGCAAACCTTATGATTCAGTCCTCGGGCGCATCAAAGGCTAACATCCTCGACATCGACGACGGTATCGTTGATATGGCTATCGTTCAGAACGACGTTATGGACTATGCTTACAACGGCACATCACTCTTCTCAGACGTAGGCGCTATCGACAGCTTCTCAACTCTCGGTGCAGCATACGCAGAAGTTTGCCAGATCGTTGCAAAGGCTGACTCAGGCATCAAGACAGTTGCAGACCTCAAGGGCAAGAAAGTTTCTGTAGGCGACAGCGGCAGCGGTGTTGAATTCAACGCTCAGCAGATTCTCGGCGCATACGACATCACTTTTGAAGATATCGACAAGCAGAACCTCAGCTTCCAGGCATCGGCTGATGCTCTTAAGGATGGCAAGATCGATGCTTTCTTCTGCACAGCAGGCGCACCCACAGTTGCGATCACAGACCTTGCAACAACAACAGGTATCGTTCTTGTTGAAATCGATGCAGAGCATCTTGCAAAGCTTCAGTCTGACTACGGCTTCTATGCAGCATACACAGTTCCCGCAGGAACATATACAGGCATCGATGCAGACTCAACAACAGTTGCAGTTAAGGCAACATTCATCGTAAGCAACGACCTTGACGAAGAAACAGTATATCAGCTCACAAAGGCTATCTACGAAAACAAAGACGAATATTCACATGAGAAAGCTTCAGAAATGAGCCTTGAATATGCAGTTTCAAGCATCTCAGTTCCCTTCCATCCCGGTGCAGAAAGATACTTTAAAGAGGTTGGCGCTATCAGCTGATGAGCTGCAGGCACTCTGCTGACTTTAAAAAAAGGTTAATCGCAGCAGCCGTTTTAATGGTATTCATTACAGCGGCTGCTTTTTCTGTAAATATGCTCAAGGCTGAATATCTGGTTATGTATGATTCGGATACCGGGAAAAGATACATAACAGAAAAGGCCGATGACGGACTTATGTTTTCGGTGGAGTTTGTTCATTCGGTGAATCAGACTCCCGTTAAAGATACTTATATAATCGAAAACGGTGAAATCCGTGCTTATTCAACAACCTACCGTTCTTTTGGTGCAGGTGTTCAGACCGCACTTGAAGGCAACCAGAAAATGACCTATGATGACGAGGGTAATATGGTCATTACGGGTTTTGATATAACCTATGACCCTTTGAGATATATTGTCGGAACGGTTTCCGATCATATTCTCACCTTTGGCGGTGAAGAAATAAGCCTCAGAAATATGTGCGGCAGAAACGCAAAAGTGGTTTTTGAGATTTGCACCGCAGCAGAAATTCTGACGAAAGGAATGTGATTAATGTCAGATGTAAACACAAAACCTGTCGGTATGCAAGCCGATGAGGATGAAGTTATTGACGTAGACAAACTCATGGCGGAGTTCGACAAAGAATCCAACACACGCCATTTTTCAGGTATATTTGAGAAAATAATCAAAATCGCCATGGTTCTTTTTTCTCTCTATGTTATGTTCGACGGCTGGACCGGAACAATGGAGGAAAGACAGAAGATGGCTTGGTTTATAGGCATAATCGTTTTTATCGCCTATATCATTTATCCCGTAAGCAAGAAAGAAAAGAAAAGACTCAACCACGTGCCTTTTTATGACTATATATTTGCGGTTGTCGGTTCAGGTTCGTTCTTTTATTATGCAATAAATTGCCAGGCAATTGTTGACAAGGCTTCAAGAATTTCTGAGCTTGATATCGCAATCGCAATTATCGGAACAATTCTTCTTTTCGAAGCGTGCCGAAGAGTTGTCGGTCTTCCGATTGTGTGTGTTTCGGCGGCATTCATCGCCTATGCGTTCATCGTTGTTGACCGCAATCCGCTCAGAGTTATCATGTATAAGCTTTTCTACACAACAGAAGGCATCGCAGGCACACCTCTCAACGTTTGCGCATCATTTATTGTTCTTTTCATTATCTTTGCATCTTTCCTTGAACAGTCTGGTATCGGTGCATTCTTTGTTGACCTCGCAAACTCAATCGCAGGCAAGGCAACGGGCGGCCCCGCAAAGGTTGCTGTTATTTCGAGTGCGATGGAAGGAATGTATTCAGGCTCATCGGTTGCAAACACAGTCGGAAGCGGCTCGGTTACAATCCCCACAATGAAACGTTGCGGTTACAAACCTGAATTTGCGGCTGCTGTTGAAGCTGCGGCATCAACCGGCGGTCAGATTATGCCCCCGATTATGGGTGCGGCGGCATTCCTTATGACGGAATATACGGGTCTTCCCTATTCGCAGATTGCAGTTGCTGCAATTCTTCCCGCTGTTCTTTATTTTACCGGCATCTTTATGATGATTCACTTTGAAGCAAAGAAGCTCGGCCTTAAGGGTCTTCCCAAGGAAGCAATCCCCAATTTCTTCAAGCTTCTGTTAACAAAGGGATATCTTCTTCTTCCCGTTGTTGCACTTGTTGTTGCAATGAATTCATTCTCACCTGCAAAGTCGGCTATCATTGCAATTCTTGTTGCTATCGTTGTAAAGTTTATTGAAGGTGCGGTTAAATCAATTGCACACAAGAAATTCGAGTTCAATTTTAATCTCTATATTCAGTCACTCGCAAACGGCACAAAAAATGCAATCGGCGTTGCTCTTGCCTGCGCTGTTGCAGGTTGTATTTCGGCTATGGTACAGCAGACGGGTCTTGCAAACGTGCTTTCGGCGCTCGTTCAGTCTGCCGCAAAGATTCACCCCATTTTTGCGCTTGCGCTCACAATGATAATGTGTATCGTGCTTGGCATGGGTGTTCCCACAACTGCAAACTATGTTATCATGGCATCGATGGTTGCTCCCATTCTTATGAGAAGCCTGAGCATCCCCGTTCTTGCAGCGCATATGTTTGTGTTCTATTTCGGTATCGTTGCGGATATTACACCCCCCGTTGCTCTTGCGGCTTATGCAGGCTCGGCAATCGCGAAATCGAACCCGATGAAAACGGGTGTCACGGCAACACGCCTTGCAATCACCGCATTCATCGTTCCTTATATCTTTGCATTCAGCCCCGAAATGCTTATTGTCGGCTCCGACAAGCCTTGGTATGACATCGTTATTCTTGTTATAACTGCTCTTTGCGGCATTTACATCATCTCCGCAGGTATGGAAGGTTATATGTTCAAGAAGATGCCCGTATGGGAAAGATTGATGTCACTTGCAGGCGGTCTGCTGATGATTATTCCCGGCTGGGAAACCGACATTGCCGGTATCGCACTTATGGCTCTCATCATCATTCTCCAGAAAATCGGCGAGAAGAAAGATAAGAAAAACTTAACCGCCAACAAAGCGGCATAAAGAAAACCACCGAGGTCATCAGATTTCGGTGGGATTTTTATTGACTTTTAATAATGGGAATAATATAATTAGAATATACGATAAATGAAAGGAAGATTTTTATGCAGAGTTATTTTGGCTGTTGCGGAATGTGTATTTACTGTAATCTCTACAATAAAAACGGTTCACATTTCAAATGTACAGAGGTAAGCGGAAGATGGGTGCTTGCAACAGAAAAAGCTTGCACAAGATTCAGAGGCGACCCCAACAAAACAAACGAAATGATTGAAAAAGCAAGAGAAAATAGATTGTAAAAGAAGGTTAAATTATGGGAGCTTTTTTTATATTTGTAATTGCTTGTATGGTGATATTTGGTCTTGAAGATTTTGAAAAGGCGCATCCAGGTGTTTTGGGTACCATCATAATTACCGCTATTATAATTATAGCATTGATAATTATTTTATATTTTATTATAAAAAAATCAAAAAAGAACGATCTTATAAAAAAGTATTCTGCTGAAATTGATAAATATGCACGGATTTATGTTGATTTGGTTCGAGCAACAAATAATTTGGGTGGATATGTGTTTATAAGCAACTCCAGATATTTTGATTGGGAAAAGGATAGTACAGCTTTTTCACCTCATAGCTATATGTTATATTTTGAGGTGAAACTTGAGAGCTATTTTCCCAGAGAAGTCAGAGATTATTATGAGAACAGATATGCTTATGGTATACCGTATGATGAGGAATTGCATAAAAAAATATGCCTTGAAGATAATTTTAAAGACTGTAAGAATATTGATAAAGATGTATTGTGGGATTGTATTTTGGATGAAATAATTGATAACAAATGTGAAAAATGGTGTTGGAATGAATGGTATTTTCATTATCCTATTGTTTGCCCGGATGAGTTTAAAGGTGATAAAAGAGAACTTTTTATTGATGCAATAAAAAAGAGAGCATCTCAACCAAAGAATGCAGTTGAAAACAAACCTGTCATTCCTGATCCGGTTGTTCGTTGCGAGGATAAGCACAAGCCTTTAAGTGATGCGTCAGAATCAGTTTCGGTGCCCGAAAACGCAATACCAAATATTTCAATTAAAAAGAAGATTAAATACGATGATGGAACGTTTTGTACCGCTGCTGTATCTAGAGGGGTAAGAAAATTTTTCTATACAATAGGTATGTACAAGCAAGCTGTAATCACTGATAACATAAATAAAAAATCATGTAATTTGGAAGAAAAGGCTTGGTTTTCCAGTGACAATCATTACAGATATGACATTACTTACAGCAAGACACAGAAATTGTGGTTAATCAAATTTAAGCCATACAAGTCTTGTTATATAATGGTTAATAAGGGTAGAAATATCACTTCTATGTATCTTCCGTCAGGAGGCAAAAAAACTCATATAAGAATCATAAATACCGACACCCAAAATGTCGAACAGGATTTTGATATAATGGTTACTTAAGCGTCAAAGAACCAACAGAGATTGAACCGTCAACAACTGTGCATACAGTTCCAAATATGATGTTAAACATTTTTACAAATAAGAAAAACACCGAGGTCATCAGACCTCGGTGGTTTTAAGTTTATCCAGATATTCTTTATCTTTCTTTGTAAGCTCTGCTTTTTCGAGCATATCGGGTCGGCGTTCAAGCGTGCGTTTAAGACTCTGCTCACGCTGCCATTTCTCGATATTGGCATGATGCCCCGAAATCAGAACGTCGGGCACTTTTTCGCCGTGCCATTCATATGGTCTTGTGTATTGCGGATGCTCAAGAAGACCCGAATAGTGGCTCTCGAGAGTGAATGCATCCTCATTCGCAAGAACTCCGGGCAGCATTCGCGAAATGCTGTCGGCAAGGATAAGTGCAGGCAATTCGCCGCCGGTTAAAACGTAATCGCCGATTGATATTTCTTCGTCAACGATTTCGTCGATGACTCGCTGGTCTATGCCTTCGTAGTGACCGCAGAGAAGAGCAACATTATCGAGCTGTGAAAGCTCTTTTACACGTTCCTGATTGAGCACCTTGCCCTGAGGTGAAAGGTAGATAAGATGCGGCTTTGTACCGATTTTTTCGCAGAGAGCAGTGTAACAGTCATAGATCGGCTGAGTCTGCATTATCATGCCTGTGCCGCCGCCGTAGGGCGCATCATCGACTCTGTTGTGTTTATCGAGAGTATAATCTCTGATATTGTGACAGTTGATTTCAACGCATCCGTTGGCTCTTGCTCTGCCGATAATGCTCTCACCGAGCACGCTCTCGCACATCTCGGGGAATAGGGTTAAAATATCAATCCTCATCGTCAAAAATACCTTTCAGCGGTCTTATAACAATTCGGTCAGCCGCAACATCGGTTTCAATAACAACATCGGGAATTGACGGGATAAGATATTCCTTGCCGTTTTCATCCCTGATGTGCCACACGTCATTTGCACCCGTCTCGCTGACATCAGAAAGAGTTCCGTAAATCTTTTCGGGGTTATCTGCATCGTAAACGGTGCAGCCGATAAGCTCTGCGATGAAATATGTTCCCTCGGGAAGCTTTGCATCGCTGCGCTTCATATAAAGGATCTTTCCTCTCATTTTCTGAGCAGCTTCAACGGTGTCTATACCCGAAACCGTCAACAAAACAATATTGCCGTGCGGTCTTGCAGACTTGATCTGCGCCGCACAGCTTCCATTGCTGTCGTAGTATAGAGTTTTAAATCTGCATACAAAATCGGGTGAGTCGCACCACGGATTCACACGCATTTCGCCGCGTATGCCGTGAGTGCCGACTATTTCTCCGATTTCAAGAAATTTCTTAATCAATTTCTACAACTACCCTTGCATTCTGACGGGTTGCTGCCGCACGCATAACGGTACGGATAGCCTTGGCGATTCTGCCCTGCTTGCCGATAACTCTGCCCATATCCTCTTCACCGACGTGGAGGTGATAGACGATTGTGCCGTCTTCAGCAGGCTCGTCAACGGTAACGGTTACCGCTGCGGGATCGTCAACAAGACCCTGTGCAATGCTGACAAGTAAATCTTTCATTGGTTTACCTCGCTCTTTATCCGTTATGAATTAAAGAACGCCTTCCTTCTTAAGGATAGCCTTAACAGTGTCTGTGGGCTGTGCGCCGTTTGCAATCCACTGCTTTGCCTTTTCAACGTCTACCTTTACTTCTGTGGGAGTTGCAACGGGATTGTATGTGCCGATTTCCTCGATGAATCTGCCGTCACGGGGATATCTTGAATCTGCAACAACGATACGATAGAAAGGTGCCTTCTTTGCGCCCATGCGGCGAAGTCTGATTTTTACTGCCATGATAAAATTCCTCCAAAAAATATTATATGAATTTAATAATGTATAATGTATCAGCTTATGCTGGATTACATTCCGAACTGTGATGGATCGAAGCCCTGAGGCATTCTGAATTTTTGCTTTCTGCGGCGTTTACCGCCTTTTTTGCCGCCCATCTGCTTGAACATTTTCTGCATCTGCCTGAACTGAGCAAGGAGTCTGTTGACTTCTTCGATCGGCTGACCGCAGCCTGCGGCAATTCTCTTTTTGCGAGAGGGGTTGATTATGTCGGGGTTAGCGCGTTCTTGCTCAGTCATCGAATAGATGATAGCTTTCATTCTGTCGAACTTTCGCTCATCAACCTCGATATCCTTTGCTTTGTTTCCGATTCCCGGAATCATCGCAAGAATATCCTGGAGTGAACCCATTTTGCGGATCTGGTCAAACTGATCAAGCAAATCATTGAGGTCGAATTTGTTCTGAAGAAGTTTTTTCTCAAGCTCTTCCGCTTTCTTTTCATCGATTGCCATCTCGGCTTTTTCGATAAGTGAAAGAACGTCGCCCATACCGAGAATTCTTGAAGCCATTCTGTCGGGATGGAAAGCGTCGAGATTTTCGAGCTTTTCACCTGTACCGACAAACTTGATGGGCTTGCCCGTTACGGCTCTTGCCGAAAGAGCGGCACCGCCTCGGGTGGCACCGTCAAGCTTTGTGAGAATCAAGCCGTCGATTCCGAGAGCTTCATCAAACGATGTTGCAACGTTAACGGCGTCCTGACCTGTCATAGCGTCAACTACAAGAAGAATTTCGTGAGGCTTGGCTTCGGCTTTGACAGCCTTAAGCTCGTTCATGAGTTCTTCATCTATATGGAGACGGCCGGCTGTGTCGAGAATAACATAGTCATGACCGTGGTCCTTTGAATAAGCGATTGCTTCCTTGGCAATCTTAACGGGGTCGCTCTGACCCATTTCAAAAACCGGAGCGCCGACCTGCTCGCCGACAACCTGAAGCTGCTTGATAGCAGCGGGGCGGTAAATGTCACACGCAACGAGAAGGGGACGGTGGTTTTCTTTTTTGAGTTTGAGAGCTAGCTTTGCGCAGTGGGTGGTTTTACCTGAACCCTGCAGACCGCACATGAGGATAACTGTCGGCGGATGGCTTGCGTATGCAAGGCGGCTCTGAGTACCGCCCATAAGACTCACAAGCTCCTCCTTAACGATTTTGATAACCATCTGTGAAGGAGTGAGGCTTTCCATAACCTTTTCGCCGATGGCTTTTTCGGTTACGGTGTTTGTGAAATCCTTGGCAACTTTATAGTTAACGTCAGCTTCGAGCAGAGCCATACGGACTTCACGCATCGCGCTGCGCACATCGGATTCGGTAAGGTTGCCCTTGCTGCGCAAATTTTTAAACGCAGATTCGAGTCTGTCTGAAAGACCTTCAAATGCCAATTGTTTCACCTCTTATATATTAATGTAATATAAATACAATATGTATTTCAGCTTTCGAGAAGCGCCATTGCGGCGGCTTTGATGCGAACGCTGTAATCGTTGATTTCTTTTGAAAGACTGTGGCGCAGATTGTATTCGGAAATCTGATTTGAACATTCGATGATTTCTTCAAGGCTGCGCTTCATATCTTCGAAACGTTTTGCAACGCCGAGCCGGTTTTCCATTTCCTGGAGCTGAGTTTCAGCGCGCTTGATTGCATCACGTACACCCTGACGGGTGATGCCTTCGTTTTCTGCAATTTCGGAGAGCGAAAGGTCGTCGTTATAGTAGTATTCCAAAAAATCACGCTGCTTGGCGGTGAGCATTTCACCGTAGAAATCTATCAGCACTGCCATCTCATAATTTTTTGCCACTTCTGACCCTCCTTTCTCATAATCACTTGTGTTTTATATCCGCAAGGCAAAAAATAAGAACCTCAAACACTCTGCAGCGTCTGAGAATTCTAACGCCGAAAAAAGCTGACCTGTAAAGCAAATCCGCTTTACAGGTCGTTATTATACTAAATATTAAAGCATATGTCAAGTGTTATTTTTGACCGTTTTTCACGACTTTTTCACCTTTTTCTCACTTTTTATCCAAAATTATGAGGAATAAACCATAGATTGTGGAAAAAATCGGATCAAAACACAAGATGTATCCACATTTTCACATTCAAAAAGTGGAAAACTTTTTTACACGCAGCCGGTGTTCAGTGATTGTAAAGCTGAACGCCTTTACAAAGTCACTTCAAAATAACAATCGTAACTCCGTCTTCACCTTCGCCGTAAACGCCGAGCCGGCTTGACTTGACATAGGGAGAAGCCTTGAGATAACGGGTAACGGCGGTTCTCAGTGCGCCTGTGCCCTTGCCGTGGACGATTGTGAATTCATTAAGCCCCGTGCGAAGGCCCATATCGATGAATCTGTCAAGCTCAATCAGGCAATCATCAACCGTCATTCCCCTTAGGTCAAGCCGTGTTGAAGCCGCCATATTGAGTCTGCTGTCGCCCTGAAGCCTTGCGGTGGATTTTGTTTCTTTTTTCTTGGGTGCGTTTTCGCAGAGTTTGAGATTCGAAAGCTTGACTCTCGTTTTTATCGAGCCTGCCTGCACCTCAACATTGCTGTTTTTATCAGCAGGGGAAAGCACTTTTGCTGTTTTTGCGATATCACGGATGATAACCGTGTCGCCTGCAACGAGCGGACGTGGAAGCACGTAATCCTTGTCGTCATCTTCTATGCCGATAATCGGGTCGGCGGCAGAGTCGATGGATTCAATTCCCTTTTTGACCAGCGATTTCGCACGTCTTGCCAGCTCTGCGGCATCTTTTGTTTTCTGCTGCTCTTTTTTGAGTTTGTCAAGCTCCTGCATAAGTGCATATGCTTCACGTTTTGCCTGCTCGACAACTCTGAGAGCCTGCGACTTTGCTTTTTCGAGCTCTTTTTCACGGAGTGCTGTAATTTCTTCCTTGAGCTTTTCTGCATCCGCTTTTTCTTTGTCAGCTTTGTCCGAAAGCTGTTTTGCACGTCCGTATTCATCTTCCATACGGCGTCTTGTTTCTTCAAGCTTGTCAACAACATTTTCAAAAGCTTTGTTCTCGCTTGAAACAAGCTCCGATGCTCTGTTGATGACGGACATATCAAGTCCGAGCTTTTCGCTGATTGCAAGTGCATTTGATTTACCCGGCACACCGATAAGAAGACGGTAAGTCGGACGGAGAGTTGCAACGTCAAATTCACAGCATCCGTTTTCAACCCTCGGAGTTTCGAGTGCATATGCTTTCAGCTCCGCATAGTGTGTTGTTGCGGCGATTTTTGCTCCCTTAAAATGAAGCGATTCAAGAATTGCAATTGCGAGCGCCGCACCCTCGACGGGGTCTGTGCCTGCACCGAGTTCGTCTATGAGAATAAGGCTTTTTTCATCGGCTTCATTGAAAATATCGATTATGGTTGTCATATGAGCCGAGAATGTTGAAAGCGACTGCTCAATGGACTGCTCGTCACCGATATCCGAAAGAATCTTATCGAATACGGAAATTTCACTTCTGTCGCCTGCGGGTATCATCAGACCGCACATAGCCATCATTGAAAGCAGTCCGAGTGTTTTGATTGAAACGGTTTTACCGCCCGTGTTGGGACCCGTGATAACAAGAGTGTCAAAATCCTTGCCGAGCATAATGTCAACGGGTACAACTTTTTTCGGGTCGATGAGAGGATGCCTTGCCGCGCGGAGATTGACGATTCCCTTATCATTGAGGATCGGAGGAGCGGCTTTTATCTTGTAGGCATACTGCGCTTTTGCAAAAATGAGATTAAGTTCAAGAGCGCATTCGTAGCTGTCTTTGATTCCTTGTGCGAAATCACCCGCCGCAGCGGAAAGCTCTGCGAGAATGCGTTCAATTTCTTCGCGCTCTTTTGTCTGAAGAACACGGATTTCGTTGTTAGCCTCAACAACAGCCATCGGCTCAATGAATACGGTTGCACCGCTTGAAGAGGTGTCGTGAACAAGACCTGCAACCTCGTTTCTGTATTCGCTTTTGACGGGAACAACATATCTTCCGTTACGCTGGGTGATGATATTTTCCTGAAGATATTTTGAGTGCACCTGTGAGCGTGAGAATTTTTCGAGCTGTTCTCTGACCTTGGCTTCCTGACGTTTTATTTTTCGTCTTATGTCGGCAAGAGTCGGGGATGCGTTGTCCGATATTTCTTCTTCGGAGATGATAGCGTTGAAAATCGCGGTTTCAAGATATTTGTTGGGTGAAAGGGCGTTGAAAAGAGGATCAAGCACACTCTGAACACCCGCATTGGATGCCCTCCATTGAGAAAGAGTGCGTATGACTCTGAGAACGCCGCCGATATCAAGAAGCTCTCTTGTGTTGAGAACACTTCCTGCGTTTGCACGGCTGAGTGCATTATTAACATTTTTCAGACCGCCGAAGGAAGGCCCTCCGAAGCGTGCAAGAAGCATATGCGCATCTGCGGTCTGGCTGAGCAAAGCTCTTGCAAGGTCAAGGTTGCTTTCGGGTTTGAGATGCAATGCATTGTAGCGTGCATCGTCACAGCTTGTGAATTCCGCAAGCCTCTCAAGCACCTTGTCAAATTCAATTGACTTTGCGTGTTTATCGAATGAATTCATCTGAAATCTCCTGATTGATTAAAACTGTTATTCTTCTTCGCTTGTTTCTTCGTCCGTAACAGCTTCACCGTTTTCGTCGGTGAGAGGCTCGTCGGAGAGAATTTCACCGTTTTCATCGGTGAGAGGTTCGGTTGTGACAACCTCTCCGTTTTCATCCGTTACGGGAACGGCTTGGGTTGTTTCGGTTTCGGGAACTGTTTCGGGCGTAGTTGTTTCGGAGGGTTGTTCTTCTCTTTGCTTGGTTGTTCCGATAACCTCGTTGCCGTCGGTTGACTGAATAGAAGAAACATACATCATTCCGCCGCTTCTTTCGCGAAGTGTGATTTTCATAAATTTATCTGCTTCGGGTGCGGCGTATTCGCCGTCTTCGACCTGAACCCAGGCGTTGTTGCCGATATATCCGACGCTGAGAATGAGTGAGCTTCCCTGCTTTTCAATTTCATAAATTTTCGGAGTATAGGCAGATTCAACACCTGTGATGGGGAGGATGTAGCTTTTGAGTGCGGCATCGTAAACAATGTCGTAATCGCTCATATCGATTGACGAATGCATTGATGCAATGTCTATTTCGGTTCCGAAAAGGCTGACGAAATATTTTTCGATATCCGCCTGAGGCACAACGATTCCGAAATTTTCACCCTCGGAATAGGGGTATTTATCCGCACCGTCTTCGCTCATGAGAAGAGCCCAGACTGCGCTGTTGAGAAGCTGTGACACGTCTGCCTGAGTGAGGTCATCAAACGGGTCGGGGTCAAACATCACAACGGGCTTGAGCATCTGCTCATATTCTTTTTTTTCGGCGGTTTTATCCGTCAGATTCTTAACGGTATCAACGGAAAAAGTTACTGCGGATATAAGACCGATTATTGCCAGAATTATTGTGAGAACTCCGAGCGGAAATGCAAGCTTGTTCTTTTTTCCTTTTTTGTTTGCCATGATTTTTACCCTCCGATAGAGTGGCGGAAGTAATCCGAACTGTGTTTTTTATCAGATGATTTTCGCCTTTTCTTCGTTAAAATACTCGCAAATCCGTCAAGGATTTGCTCCGTTTTGTGCCTTGATAAGCCAAAAATCCTCACGATAAAAAATCTTCGACCTGAAAGCGAAAGATTTTAAAATGATTTTTGGC
>JAZNFD010000157.1:0-7049 GCA_045588975.1 Acutalibacteraceae bacterium
AAATTGAAAGAGCAAGGCATAACAATTCTGATGGTGTCGCACGATGTTGAATTCTGTGCGAAATATGCCGACAGAGTGAGTATGTTCTTTGACGGTCAGGTGCTTACAACCGACACACCGCAGAATTTCTTTGGCGGCAACAGCTTCTACACAACGGCGGCAAACCGTATGAGCAAACATATTTTCACCAATGCCGTCACGGCTGAAAATGTTGTTGAGCTTTACCGCAAAAACAAGGGAGGAACAGTATGAAAAAATCAAACGTTGCAATGCTGATTGTGTTTCTTGCTTTAATTCCTTTAACTTTGTTTCTCGGAGATAAACTTCCCGGAAAAGGCTACTACATAACAGGTGTTCTTATCATAATTGAACTTTCGGTTCCGTTTTTTATGGCATTTGAAAAAAGAAAACCGCAGGCAAGAGAGCTTGTTATATTGGCTGTTATGATTGCTCTTGCCGTTATAGGGCGTGTCGCAATTCCCATTCCGCATTTTAAAGCGGCATATGCAATAATTATGCTTACGGGCATCGCTTTCGGTCCCGAAGCAGGATTCATCGTCGGTGCAATAACTGCATTTGCAAGCAATTTTTTCTACGGTCAGGGACCATATATGCCTTGGCAGATGATTGCTTACGGTGCAGGCGGAATGCTTGCGGGTTTTGTGTTTATTAAAAACAAAATCCCGAAAAAGCCGTGGATTATGGCAATATTCGGATTCCTTGCAGTTGTATTCTGGATAGGACCTCTGCTTGACACTTCACATATCTTCATTATGATGCCTGAAATCAATATTTCAACAATCACCGCATCACTTGCATCGGGATTTCCCGTGAATGTAAGTCAGGGTATCTGCACCGCAATTATGATGTTCGTTTTCGGCAAACCTTTGCTTGAAAAACTCGGCAGAGTGAAGCAGAAATACGGCATGCTGGAGGCCGAAAATGGGATTTGAGCTTTGCCATCCTGCGGTTAACCTGATTTATTTTGTATCGGTAATGTACGGAATGATTTGTTTCAGGCATCCCGTTTTTCTCGCCATATCGTTTCTGAGTGCTGTTGCATACAGCATTAAACGAAACGGTATGAAAGCGGTTATTTTTGATGCTGTTTTGTTGCCGTTAACGGGTGCATTTGCTCTTTATTACAGCACATATAACCACTTCGGAGTTACCGTTATTGAGCAGAATCTTATCGGAAACAGCATTACGCTTGAATCATTGATTTACGGCGCGGTAATCGGTCTTACGGTTTCAGGTGCAATGATATGGTTTTCCTGCATTTATTCCGTGTTCACATCGGATAAGGTGGTTTATCTTTTCGGTAAAGCAAGTCCGAAACTGTCACTCTTCCTTTCTATTCTTCTGCGAATGGTTCCGAGAATTAAAAACGAGGCAAAGAAAATAAACACCGCACAGCGAGGAATCGGCAGAGGTGTAAATCAAGGAAATATATTCACACGCATTCACAACTGTATTCGTATTTTTTCAATGCTGATTACCTGGACAATCGATTCTCTTTCTCTGCAATCCGAATCAATGCAAAGCCGCGGCAGTCTGCTTCGCGGAAGAAAAGCGTTTTCAATTTATCGGTTTGATAACCGTGACCGTGCTTATGTTATCGCTATGTTTGCAAGCATAACGCTGACGGTAATGGGCGTGATGCTCAAACAAACCGGAATAGTCTATGACCCGAGAATAATCATCACTCCCATAACTTCTGCATCTTATCTTTTCTACGCAGGTTATGCTGTTCTTTGTCTTATGCCGCTCGGTCTGGAACTCTACACGGAATACAGATTCAGAAAAGCAAGAAAAATAATTACCAGATAATGTAAAAAACTCGGAATGCATAGCACTCCGAGTTTTTTTATCCATTATAATCTCTTGTTAATCAGTTTTGTTTTTTCCAGAAGAATAACAACAACGGGAATGAGAATTATCTGAAGAATTATTCCGGGTAATGCGTTTGTCACTGCACCTGCCCAGAATGCGGCAATTCCGAATTTTGATGCGTCAAATCCCATACAAGCAAACTGAACAGCTCCCCAGACAAGACGACCGATTATCATTGAAATGATAAGAGTTGCATATATGTAGCCTTTCTTTTTCGGGAACGCACGGTAGAGAATACCGCTTAAAAGTCCGTATGCAGCAAGTTCAAATGCCATTGCAACCGCAACGGGGAAAGAGGCGGCATTCCGAGAGTCAGCGAACGGAGCAGCGGTGCCGCAAAGCCAACAATCAATCCCCACGGTGCGCCGCAGACAAATCCGCAGATGATAACGGGTATGTGCATAGGGCAAAGCATTGAACCTATCTGAGGCACCTGACCTGTCAGAAACGGCATAACGTAAGCAAGAGCAAGAAACATTGCCGCAAGAGCGAGATTAACCAATTTGTTTTGTTTTTTCATAGAAGATTCCTTTCTGCACACAAAAAAGGCGCAGTTTCTCTTCAGAGAAACAGACGCCTTCTTAGCATTAAACATATTGAATTTATAATCAAATAGAAAGGAACTTCTGTTCCGATGTTATTCTTCTGAACAACAAATTAATTATACAACTGAATCCGATTTATTTCAAGTGGTTGTTTATTATTTTGTCAAGTTTTGCAAGAGCATCTTCGATAAGCGATGTCAGGGTAAGATTTGTAACTCCCGCAACAAGGTTTTCACATTTGTTTATGGGAATGAGAATGCGCACCGCATCGCTCTGACCCACAGCTTTTGCGGCATCGGGTGTGATTTCACCGAGCAGCGCATCTGCAATAACAATCCCAATAGGTCCGATGATCACGTCAGCCTTACGGCAAGCAACTATTATGGGATTTTCGCCTGTTGCAGCTTTCTTTGCTCCCGCTTTCACCATTGAGGTTGTGGCGGCGGCATTTGTGCCGACAGCGGTTAAATCAATATCGGGATAACGGCTGATAACTGCCTTTATAATCTGACTTCCGAGCTGACCGCCCTGACCGTCAATTATCAGTACATTCATTTAAAACGCTCCTTTAATACGGTTTATAAACATCGTAAAAACGCATTTTAATAATACATCAAGAAGAAAAAAATGTCCATAGTACAATAACATTTTATCTCATATCAGATAATGGCGTATAATCTGTGTTGTTTCGTAGATATTCTTCCATCTTGCCACTTAACAGTAATCTGACATAACTTATCGGATCGTTGTAGATGATATAATCAAGTTCTGATGTTTCGTACATATTGTTAGCATATTCGTTTTCCACTGCGATACAATCGATTGACACCATAGAACCGTCGGTTAATTTAACTTCAATGCAGGCGGTATCAATGTTGAATTCACAAGATAAAATATTGTTTTTCATAATTTGCAATTCCTTTCAGTTACTAATGATAGCATGAAACAATGTGTATTTAACCGCCGTTAACAATTTATTCATTGAATCCGTTATAAACACTCGTACCATGAAAAAGGCAGTTACACCTTATGGTGTGACTGCTTTTTTGTTTGCAGAAAGTTAAGAGGGGATTCGAAGGACGAGCGGTACAGAGCAACAGTCCGGTGGACTGTTGTGACCGCGAGCGACCAAGCGACCGCAGTCGCGCGAATCGAATCCCTTGCTCTCCGCCAGAACCCCATAGAAGTTAAGGCTTCTGTGGGGTTTTTCTTATGTTTTCATCTACCGCAAAGTATATCAAAACCCCACTTTCGACGACCAAAAGACGACGAAACACAGAGCATAAATATCCCTATGGTCGGCAAGAATATTCGCAACCGTCGGCAAATTGGTGTTTTAATTGTAGAATTTTTTGTGTTTTTTGAAAAAGGCTATTGAATTTTTGCAAAGATGGGTATATAATATCAAACGAAATAAATACAGGGGAGCTTGTGTTTGCAGGCTGAGAGGAAGTAATCAAACTTCGACCCTATAACCTGATGCGGATAATGCCGCCGTAGGAAGTCATACACAAGGATTTTTTACAGGAGGCATCCGAAAGGCTGTCTCCTGTTTTTTATTTCACACTTTAAGTTCCGGGGAGCCGTTATGAATGGCTGAGAGGCAGGTAAACCTGCGACCCGTTAACCTGATCCGGATAATGCCGGCGTAGGAAGTATAGATGAAGTACATTGTGAATCTGCAGTAACCAAACCGTACTTTAAAATGCCTTCGCCTAATTTTCCGGCGGAGGTAATTTTTATTTTTGGAGGTAAAATTATGAAAGCAAGTATCGCAATCCAGGTTCTTCCCGCGGCGAAAGACACAGATGACCTTATCCGCATTGTTGATGAGGTTATCGCATTTATCAAAAGCAGCGGTTTAAACTGCCATGTTGGTCCGTTTGAAACCACAATCGAAGGTGAAGACTATGACCAACTGATGGATATTGTCAAAGAGTGTCAGCACGTTGCAATAAGGGCGGGTGCAGAAAATGTATCGGCTTATGTAAAAATTGTTTACAGACCCGAAGGCGAAATACTGACCATTGACAAAAAGATAAAAAAGCATGCTGAAGCGTAATATACCGTCTGTTACCGCTGTTGCCGCATTGCTGATTATATGGCAGTTAATCTGCACAACGGGACTTATAGCATCTTATATGCTGCCGTCACCCATAGAGGTAATGCAGGCTTTTGTGAGCGAATTTCCTTTGCTTCTCGAAAATTCTATTATTACTCTGCAAGAAGCTTTTATCGGCTTGCTTCTTGGGGTAAGCGTAGGCTTTTGCGTGGCTGTGCTGATGGATGCATTTGATATTCTGTACAAAGCGTTTTATCCGTTACTCATCATCACGCAAACAATCCCTTCTGTTGCAATCGCACCGCTTCTTGTGCTTTGGTTCGGTTATGAAATGACTCCGAAGATTGTTCTGATAGTTATATCAACATTCTTTCCCGTTACTGTCGGACTGCTTGACGGATTCAGAAGTGCGGATAAAGATGCAACCGGATTACTTCGTTCTATGGGTGCAAACCGCGCACAGATTTTCCGCTATATTAAATTCCCGTCGGCATTACCTCAACTGTTTTCGGGCTTGAGGATAGCTGCGGCATACAGCGTTGTCGGAGCAGTTATAAGCGAATGGCTCGGAGGTTTCGGCGGTCTGGGTGTTTATATGACACGAGTGAAAAAAGCTTTCGCTTTTGACAAAATGTTTGCCGTTATTTTTCTTATATCTGGAATTTCTCTGGCACTTATGGCATTGGTCGGATTTGCAGAGAAAAAATTTATGCCTTATCGTAACACGGATAAAAAAGGAGAAAAAATATGAAAAAATTAATTGCATTAATACTTTCTGTTGTGATTATTTTCAGTTTGTCTGCTTGCGGAAAAACTGAACCTGACAAGATTACAATCGTTCTTGACTGGACACCGAACACCAATCATACGGGAATATTTGTTGCTCAGGCTAACGGTTATTTTGAAGAAGCAGGTCTGAATGTTGAAATTGTTCAGCCTCCCGAAGGCGGTGCAGAAGCCTTGGTGGCATCAGGTAAAGCACAGTTCGGAGTTTCATTCCAGGATTCTCTGGCACCTGCTTTTGCAGGAGATAATGCTGTACCCGTTACTGCGGTTGCTGCTGTTATTCAGCATAACACTTCGGGCATTATTTCACGCAAAGGCGAAGGATTGGACACGCCCAAAGGTCTTGAAGGCAAGAAATATGCAACTTGGGATCTGGATGTTGAAAAAGAAACAATCCGAGATGTAATGAAAGCTGACGGCGGCAATTTTGACCTCGTTGAGCTGATTCCGTCAACAGTTACCGATGAAGTGTCGGCTCTCAAAAGCGGTTCTGTTGATGCTATATGGATTTTCTATGCTTGGGCAGGTATAGCTTGTCAGACAGCGGGACTTGAAACCGATTACTTTGAGTTTGCAGACATAAATCCCGTTTTTGATTATTACACACCCGTTATTATCGGCAACAATGCTTGGCTTGACGAAAATCCCGAAACTGCCAAAGCATTCCTTGAAGCACTTTCAAAAGGATATACATATGCGGTGGAGAATCCCAAGGATGCCGCAGATATTCTGATGGATGCCGCACCCGAACTCAAATCAAACAGCGAGCTTGTTTATGCAAGTCAGGAATATCTGGCATCCGAATACATAGCCGATGCTTCAAAATGGGGCGAGTTTGACCCTGACCGTTGGGCAGCTTTCTATAACTGGCTGAACGAAAAGAATCTTCTTGAAGATAAAATCGACCCGAACTTTGGCTTCACCAACGATTATCTTCCCGAATGATATGAAAAAGTTAGAAGTAAAAAATGTAAGTAAAAGTTTTGGCGACAATCACGTTCTGAAAGATGTTTCCATTGAACTTAATCAAGGTGAATTGGTATGTTTGCTTGGTGTCAGCGGCGGCGGAAAAACAACATTGTTCAACATTGTTTCGGGTCTTTTATCGCCCGACAATGGTCAGGTGTTGCTTGACGGAAAAGACATAACAAATCAGCCGGGTTACATAAGCTATATGTTGCAAAAGGATTTATTGTTGCCTTACAGAACAATAGAGGATAATGCTGCATTGCCGCTTTTACTGAAAGGCAAAAAGAAAAAAGAAGCACGTAAGCAAGTGTCACCGATGCTTGAGCAATTCGGACTTGAAGGAACACAAAAGAAATATCCTGCTCAGCTTTCGGGCGGTATGCGTCAGCGTGCGGCACTCCTGCGCACATATATGTTTTCAAAAGATGTAGCCCTCTTGGATGAGCCCTTCTCTGCACTCGATACCATCACAAAGAGCTCAATGCACAAATGGTATCTGAATGTTATGGATAAAATCCAACTGTCAACGCTTTTCATCACCCACGATATTGACGAAGCAATTCTTATCTCGGACAGAATCTATCTGTTATCCGGTTCACCCGGAGAGATATCGGGAGAAATTATCATCAAAGAACCTAAACCGCGGCGTGATGATTTCAATCTGACAGCAGAGTTTTTGGGATACAAACGAAGGATACTTTCATTGCTTTAAATAATGCAAATACATCTATAAATCTATGGGACTCAATAAACTTTCATTTATCGGAGCGTAATTTTAATTTATAAAATTAAAT
>JAZNFD010000158.1:0-9182 GCA_045588975.1 Acutalibacteraceae bacterium
GTTATCCTCAAGATTCACGGTGACGGTCCCAAAACAATCTACATTGATGCAAACGGTGACGATGAAATCACAGCCGCCAGCATCAAGACCGATTCAGAGGTTGAGATTCTCAACCCCGAGCTTCACATCGCTACTCTTAACTCAGACGCAAACGTAAGCATGGAGCTTACCTGCGACAAGGGCAGAGGCTACGTTTCCGCAGAAAGAAACAAGCAGATGATGCAGCCCATTATCGGTGTTATTGCAATTGACTCTATTTATACACCCGTATTAAAGGTTAACTACACAGTTGAAAATACCCGTGTCGGTCAGATTACAGACTATGATAAGCTGACTCTCGAGGTATGGACAAACGGAACCATTAACGCTATGGAGGCCGTTTCTCTCGGCGCCAAGATCCTCAACGAGCATCTCAACCTCTTCGGTGACCTCTCAGGTGAGGCATACGATACAGAGGTTATGGTCGTTAAGAACGATAGCGGCAAGGAAAAAGTCCTTGAGATGACCATTGAGGAACTTGACCTCTCTGTGCGTTCCTTCAACTGCTTGAAGAGAGCGCAGATTAATACGGTTGAAGATTTGATCAACAAAACCGAGGAAGATATGATGAAAGTCCGCAACCTCGGCAGAAAGTCTCTTGATGAAGTTGTTGCCAAGCTCAATTCTCTTGGTTTCGACCTTCGCAGAGACGAGGACTAAGAGTGACGATTATCGTTACACAACACGGTAAAGGAGTGTGAACTTATGCCCGGTACCAGAAAGCTTGGCCGTACAAGCGACCATCGCAAGTCGATGCTCAGAGGCCTTGTTACCTATCTTTTGGAGAACGGCAGAATTGAGACCACCGTTACAAGGGCTCAGGAAGTTCGTGCAATGGCTGAAAAGATGATCACCATTGCTAAGGACGATTCTCTCCACTCAAAGCGCAAGGTTCTTGCATACGTTACTAAGGAAGACGTTGCTAAGAAGCTCTTTGATGAGATTGCCCCCAAATATAAGGAAGTTAACGGCGGTTATTGCCGCATAATCAAGACAGGTCCCCGTAGAGGCGACGCAGCTGAGATGTGCATCATCGAGCTTGTCTGATTAGCTTTATAAAAAGAGAACCCCCTTGCTCACACGAGCGAGGGGGTTTTGATTTTTTCAGATAATAAATAATATTGAATAAATAAAAGATATTTTTGTGCAGGAGGTGGCTATAATGCATCGTTTCCGATTATTACCGAAAAACAAAAAATCCCGTCATAAAGACGGGATTTTTATTCTGGAGCGGATGACGAGGCTCGAACTCGCTACCTCCACCTTGGCAAGGTGGCGCTCTACCAGATGAGCTACATCCGCAACTGCAAGAGAGATTATAACAGAGAGACAGTCAAATGTCAAGAGTTATTTTAATATTTTTTATAAAATTTTTAAAATAAAAAAGGCGGCTTTCGGTTAAGAAAACCGCCTTTAAAATATCAATCGAGTTCAAACTGACCCGTATAAAGCTGATAGTATTTACCTTTTTGCTCAATAAGGTCATCGTGGTCGCCGCGCTCAATGATTTCGCCGTTTTCAAGCACCATAATCGCATTCGAGTTGCGTACGGTTGAGAGTCTGTGAGCGATAACGAAAACCGTTCTGCCTTCCATGAGTTTATCCATACCCTTTTCGATAAGGCGTTCCGTTCTTGTGTCGATTGAGCTTGTTGCCTCGTCAAGGATAAGAACGGGCGGATCTGCAACGGCGGCTCTTGCGATTGCGAGCAGCTGACGCTGACCCTGCGAAAGATTGGCGCCGTCGCCCGTAATCATCGTGTTATAGCCGTCGGGGAGACGGGAGATGAATGAATCGGCGTTGGCAAGCTTTGCTGCGGCAATGATCTCTTCGTCTGTTGCATTGAGTCTGCCGTAAGCGATGTTGTCTCTTACCGTGCCGGTGAAAAGGTGGGTATCCTGAAGAACCATCGCCATTGAGCGGCGAAGCTCTGCTTTCTTGATTTTCTTGATGTTGATGCCGTCGTAGGTGATTTTGCCTTCGTTGACATCATAGAAACGGTTGATGAGGTTGGTGATGGTTGTTTTGCCCGCGCCCGTTGAACCGACAAACGCAATCTTTTCGCCCGGTCTTGCGTAGAGAGAAACGTTTTTGAGAACCGTCTTTTTGCCGTCGTAGCTGAATGTTACATCGTGGAAACGGACATCGCCTTTCCACTCGGTGTAGGTGAGAGTGCCGTCGCTGTGGGGATGCTTCCAAGCCCAGGTGCCCGTTCTTTCTTCGCATTCAACGATTTCGCCGCTGTCAAGCTTTCTTGCATTGACGAGAGTAACATATCCTTCGTCCTCTTCGGCGGGAGTGTCGATAATCTCAAAGATTCTTTCCGCACCCGCAAGGGCGGCAATGATGTTGTTGAACTGCTGTGAAATCTGGGTTATCGGCTGGAAGAACTGACGGGTATATATAAGGAAAGTGAACAGTGCGCCGACGGAAATTCCGAAGAAATTCTCCTCGGGAACGGTCATAATCAGCAGTGAACCGATGGTTGCCGTTGCGGCATAAGTGATATAAGACATATTACCCATAATGGGCATGAGAATGCTCGCATAGGTGTGGGCATTCGTTGCGGCGTGGCGGAGATTTGCGTTGATTGAGCCGAAGCCGTTTTTTGCCGCATCCTCGTGGCAGAAAACTTTGATAACCTTGAGACCTTCGATATATTCCTCGATATATCCGTTAACCTCGCCGACGCATTTCTGCTGTGCTCTGAAATATTTTGCACTCTGCTTGCCGAGAGCCTTGATAACAAAGAACGCAATGAAAAGCATTGCAACAACAAAAAGAGTCAGAACGGGGCTGTAATAAAGCATCATTATGAATGTGCCGATTACGGTTACGGTTGACGAAACAAGCTGAACGAAGCTCTGACTGATGCATTCACGCAGAACGTCCGCGTCGTTTGTGTAGCGGCTCATAAGCTCGCCGTGAGTGTGAGTATCGAAGAATTTTATGGGCAGGTCCATCATATGGTCAAACAAATCCTTACGGATTGTGTTGAGCGTTTTCTGCGCAACCTGAAGCATGGTTCTTGAATATGCATAGGAAGAAATAACGCCGAAAAGATAGATGATGCCGAGTGTGACAAGGGTCTTTACAAGCGGGGCAAGCAGCTCTTTTGTTATTTCCGAGCCGATAAGGGGAAGAAGGAAATCATCGGTTATCGTTTCGACGAAGGAAGTGCCGATAATGCCCGCAAGCGCGCTGAACGCAACAAAGATGAAAACAAAAATAAGCATCACCTTTGATTTGCCGAGATAGCCGAGAAGCCTTGCAAAGGTTGCCTTGGTATTTTTGGGTTTCTGGAATTTATTGCCGGGACCCGGTCCGCCGCCTTCAGGCGGTTTTTTTGTCTGCGGTGCCATTATTCTTTTCCTCCTTCCTGCTGTGATTTGTAAACTTCGGTATAGATTTCATTTGTTCCGAGGAGTTCATCATGTGAGCCGATTGCGTTGATTCTGCCGTCGTCAAGCACGATGATTTTATCCGCGTGCTGAATTGAGCTTATGCGCTGGGCAACAATGAGGGTTGTGACATCGCCGTGGTTTGCCTTGAGTCCTTCACGGATTTTTGCATCCGTAGCGGTATCAACGGCGCTTGTGCTGTCGTCAAGAATAAGGACCTTCGGGGATTTAAGAAGTGCTCTTGCGATGCAGAGTCTTTGCTTCTGACCGCCCGAGAGGTTGACGCCGCCCTGACCGAGATTTGTCTGATATCCGTCGGGGAAGGAAGTGATGAAATCGTGTGCCTGAGCGATTTTGCAGGCATTTTCGATTTCTTCCATGGTTGCATTTTTATTGCCCCAGCGGAGATTGTCTTCAATCGTGCCCGAGAAAAGAAGGTTGACCTGAAGCACCATCGCAACCGAATCACGCAGATTTCTGAGAGTGTAGTCCTCAACGGGTCTGCCGCCGACCTTTACAACACCCTCCGTGACGTCGTAAAGTCTGGGAATCATCTGAACAAGCGTTGTTTTAGCCGAGCCCGTACCGCCGATGATGCCGACGATTTCGCCCGATTTTATGTGGAGATTGATGTTGTCGATAACATTCTTTTGGCCTGTTTTCTTATATTTGAAGCAGACATTTTCCATATCGATGCTGCCGTCAGCAACGGTGAGCTCGGGGTCTGCCTTATCGTCATTGATGTCGGGGACTTCGTTGATAACCTCGGCAACACGGGTGAGCGATGCTCTTGACATTGTTACCATAACGAAAATCATCGAAATCATCATCAGCGACATAAGAATGTTGTTGACATAGGTGATGAATGCCGTGAGGTCTGCAACCTGCATAGTGCCTTCGATAACAAGGTTGCTGCCGAACCAGAGGATTGCAATGATGCAGCTGTAAACCGTCATCTGCATAAACGGACCTGCAAGAATGAGCAGCTTTTCGGCAGAGATTGATGCAGCCTTGAGTTCGTCGTTGGAAAGTCTGAATTTATCCTTTTCGTGCCTTGCTCTTACAAACGCCTTGACAACTCTTGCGCCGATGAGAGTTTCCTGAATGGATGCGTTGAGTCTGTCGTATTTCTTCATCAGCTTTTTGAATCTCGGCAGAGCAAGGCTGCCCATAAATCCGAGAAGAATGAGAAGAACGGGTGCGGCAATTGCAAATACGTTTGAAAGATCTGCGTTGATTCTGTAGGCATAGGTGAATGCCATGACGAGCATTATCGGTGAACGGATGAACATTCTGATAATCATTGTGTAACCCATCTGGATGGTGTTGATGTCCGTTGTCATTCTTGTGATGAGCGAGGGGGTGCTGAAACGGTCAATGTTGGCAAAGGAAAAATTCTGAATCTTTGCAAATATTGCCGCTCTCACGTTTGCTCCGAAGCCCATACCCGCTTTTGCCGCAAATCTCGCCGCGCCTGCACCTGCGAGCAAGGATGCGAGAGCCATTATAACCATTTTGCCGCCCTCTTTGAGGATATACTCAATTCCCGCACCGCCGAGGATGCCGTTGTTGACCATATCCGCCATAACAAAGGGAATCTGAACCTCCATATATACCTCAATAACTATGAGCAGAGGAGAAAGCAGGGAAATGAAGCGGTATCCCTTCGTCTGCTTTAAAAGCGTTTTAATCATTTTTATCATCTCCGTTTCTTTTATTGTCTGCATTTTTTATGAAATCCATCGCTTCTCTGTCGCTTATGCCGTCGCCCGAAAGATTATCTGCGATTCTTGACAGCATATCCGAAAGCTGAGCAATTTCGCTTTCTTCGAATCCCGTAAACATAATTTTATCAATCTTGTCGCATTCCGCCTTGCCCGCAAAGAAAACGTCTCTGCCCGCATCCGTGATTCTGAGACGATTGATTCGGCGGTCGGTTTCGTCGGGAGTTCTCTCAATAAGCCCCGCCCTGCTCATGCGCTTGAGACTCGTTGCGATTGATGCGGGCGAAACGCCGAGCGAATCCGCCAGCTCTTTCTGAGAGCAGTCGCCGTTGCTGAGAAGATACGCGAGGATATCGGGCTGACCACGGTAAATCTTAAGCCCCGAGAGAGCAACCGTCACCCGATAACGGCTCAGAAGCGAAACACGGTGAAGATTTTTCGCCGCCTTATGGTATATTTTATCCATAAATATCTCCTTTTAGCAGATTGTTAACCGTTTAATAATTAATCGGTTAACTGTTCTATATTTTAAATCCCCCCGACAGATGTGTCAAGGGGAATTTTGCAAATAATCTGTTATCTTTGAACTTCGCCCGTGATTGCGTTGATAACGTTATGGAACACCGCAACGTGGGAGTTTGAGATATATTTATCAAGATGCATCGAGCCGAAGAACCAGCGTCTGAACTGGCAGGCTTCCGAAAGCTCTTCGAGATAGGTGTTAAGACCCGTCACGCTTGCGGTTTCGCTGTCCTTGAGCTTTAAGAAGCTCTTGATTTTGACAGGAGGCTCATGAGTGATGACATAGTCGATTTTGCAGTTGAGTTTTTCAAGGTTTGCCGCGCCCTCGAGAAGCTCTTCGCGGCTCGGAAATTCAAACTTCGACCATGCATTTTCCTCAAAGCGGATATCAATATCAGGGCTTTCGCCGCCGCCCATTGTGAAGAAGGTCATATTATCGATTTTGAAAATCTGACCTCTCATAAGGTGGTAAACGTTGCCGCAGATATGGTGAACCTTGCCGCCGTTCCAGAGAGAAACGGGGTATGCATTGAGCAGCTCGAAATTTTCGTGAGTGCCGTCGATGAAGCAGATATTGAATTTTTTGTTGCCGAGCTTTTTGAGAATTTTCTGCTCTGCCTTGCTGTTATCCCAGACGAAACCGAAGTCACCGCAGATAATAAGAGTATCGTCTTTTCTGAGCTGTTTAATCGCAGGGGAATCAAATCTCGAAAAATCTCCGTGCATATCGCCGGTTATATAGACCATTCAAACGGCTCCTTTATAATAATATATAGTCTACTATACTTTATTTTTAAAGAAAAATCAAGAGCAGAAAGAATTTTCCGGAATTACCTGATTATTCAACATTTACAAAAGAACAATTTTGTGATATACTGTCTTTTATTACGGAAATTATTATTTTGATGGTGTGAAATTATGAAAAAAATATTCAGCATACTTTTTGTAATATCAATTCTTATCGCCTCTGTTTTCTGCGTGCCTGCGGGTGCGTCATATGACGAGGTGATGGAATCAATGACGCTTTATTCGGATTGCCTTTTGCTCGTGAGTGCGGATAACGGCGAAGTTATTTTTGCGAAAAACGAAGGCAAGCAGACTTCGCCTGCAAGCCTTACGAAGGTCATAACCGCAATAGTTGTTCTTGAAAACTGCGACAATCTCAATCAGCTTGTCACGGTTTCGGAATCCGCAATCAAAGAGCTTGACGGCACGGGCAGCTCGCTCGGCGGACTTCAGGCAGGTGAGCAGGTCAGTGTATATGACCTTCTTTGCAACCTCCTTTTGCAGAGCGCCAACGAAGCGGCAACCACTCTTGCCGATTTTATTTCGGGCGGTGACAGAGCAAAGTTCGTCGGCATGATGAACGAAGTTGCCGAAAGACTCGGTTGCAAAAACAGCCACTTTATGAATCCTCACGGCCTTGATGACGATAACCAGTATGTAACCGCAGAGGATATGGCAACATTCGTCAAGCACGCAATGACTCTTCCCGATTTCAAAGAAATTTTCGGCAAGGTAACATATACGCTTAAGGCAACAAATCTTCAGGAGGAACGTTCCATCCGTAACACCAACGGTCTGATGAACAGCGCAATCAAGGATTATTACTGCAAATATGTCAAAGGCGGCAAGACGGGCTCAACCTCGGTTGCGGGCAGATGCGTTGTTGCCGTTGCGTCAAACGACGGCTATAATTACATAGGCGTTGCGCTCAACGCACCTATGAGCGACGTTGACAACGACGATGTTAATGAAAACTGCTCATTCCTTGATTGCAAAACGATGTTTGAATGGGCGTTTCAGAATATTGAGCTTGTTGCGATTTCGGACACAACCCGAATAGTCGGTCAGGTTCCCGTAAAATATGCAAAAACAACTGATTTCCTCACTCTTTCACCCGCTGAAACTGTTTACAGTCTTGTTCCCTCGGGTACGGATTCGGGAAGTCTGCTTGTTGAACCCATCAAAGCAACAATGCCCGAATTTGTGAAAGCACCCGTCAAAAAGGGCGAAAAAATCTGCCGAGCCAAGGTGCTTTATGCGGGCAAGGTTATAAAAGAAATCGATCTCGTTGCAAGCATGGATGTTGATATGGGTGTTTTCTCATTTCTCGGCACGCTTGCAAAAAACCTTGTTTCGTCGTGGATATTCCGCATTGCAGCAATAATTATCATCATTGCTCTGATTATTATTATTTTCAGAAGATACAAAAAGCTTAAAGAAAAAGCAGCGGAAAAAAGAAATTACAGAATTCTCAACTATAACGATTTTATGAAGCTGAAATAAAAGGAGAAAATAAATGGATATCTATAAAGGCAGAGGCTCAAAAGAGGACGAAAAAGAGCTTCTCGAAATGCTTGATGACGTTTTCTTTTCGGAGGATGATGAAGAAACAAAAAGATGCTTTGTTGAGCTTCTTCCCAAGCTTTACAAAGATAAATATAACCCCGGTTATAATAATGTGATACTGAAAGAGGACGGCGCAATCAAAGCCGCCATCGGATGCTATCCCCTTGACGTTACCGCTGCAAGCAGAAAGCTCCGCTGTATGGGCATCGGCAACGTTGCGGTTGCAAAGGATTCGCGCCGCAAGGGTTATATGGTTGAACTTATGAATCTTGCTCTTGACATAATGAAAGAAGAAGATTTTGACTATTCGCTTCTCGGCGGTCAGAGGCAGAGATACGGCTATTTCGGCTATGAACCCATAGGCTCTGTATATCGATTCACAATCAACAAAGGCAACATCGCTCACATCAAAGGCAAGGATTATAAAACAACCTTCACCGCAAAAGAAGTCACCGATGACGATGCTGAGATAATCGACAAAATGGTCGGACTTTATAAATCCCTGCCCTATTATATGGACAGAAACCGCGAAAATTGCCTTGACGTGCTCAGAAGCTGGAGAAGTGTTCCCTATGCGGTATATGAAAACGGCGAATTCAAGGGATATTTTTCCGTTGAAAAATTCGGAGGACTTCAGGAAATCAAGGCGGTGAATGCTGAAGATGCAATCGATATTATCCTTTGTGCGATGGATGTTATCGGTACCGACAGCGTCAGCTTCAACGTTCCTGCATTTGATTCGGATTTGTGCGACTGTATGATAAAATACGGCTGCGGCGCATCAATCGGCAACGCAGATATGATTAATATTTTCAATTTCGGCAAATTCATCGAAGCTTTCCTTGCGGTAAAAGCAGAGAGAATGAATCTTTGCACGGGTACGCTCGTTGTTCGTATTCACGGATATAAGCGTGACGAAAATTTTGCCATTACCGTTGTCGGAAAGGACGTTGTAGTTACCAAAGTCGACGCAGTGCCCGACATTGAGCTTGACCACCACAGAGCAATCGACCTCATCGGCGGCATTTATTCGAAGGACAGGAATTCTCTTCCCGCCTTTGCGCAGAGCTGGTTCCCGCTTGATTTCTATGCATACGGCGCAGATAATGTTTGATTCGGAATTCGGAATGCGTAATTCGGAATT
>JAZNFD010000159.1:0-2048 GCA_045588975.1 Acutalibacteraceae bacterium
CTTGCAAATTTTTATCTGCGTGAGCTTGATGAATATTTCTTCAGTCGAAATATTCCCTATATCCGATATTCGGATGACATTCTTGTTTTTGCAAAGGATGAATCCGAGCTTGACGAAAGCATCAAGGCTATAAAAAACTGCCTTTTTTCAAAAAAACTCACCATCAATCCCGATAAGGAAACAATAACAAATCCGGGTGAAAAATGGACTTTCCTCGGCTTTTCTTATCACAACGGAATAATTGACATCAATGATGTTTCTTTTGAAAAGCTCAAAGCAAAAATGCGAAGAAAAGCAAGGTCACTTTCTCGCTGGGCGGGCAAGAAAAATTTACCCGGAGAATATGCGGCAAGAGCTTTTGTAAAACGGTTCAACACAAAGCTTTATGATAATCCCGTTTACAGCGAGCTGACGTGGACACGGTGGTTTTTCCCTGTTATAAACACCGATGAAACTCTGAAAAAGATTGATGAATATATGCAGGAGTGCATCCGTTATCTCGCAACGGGAAAAAGAACAAAATCACGCTATAATTTCAGATACGAGGACATAAAAAATCTCGGCTACAGAAACCTTGTAAATGAATATTACAAATTCAAAAATGCTGATAATGTCTGATTAACAGGGAAAAGAGGATGAAATGGAAAATTTTAAAAAACTGACAATTCTTCATTCAAACGATATGCACGGAGATTTTCTTGCCGAGAAAATTGACAGCAGCCTTGTGGGCGGAGTTTCAATGCTTTCAGGGTATGTCAACAAGGTCAGAGCGGAAGCTGAAAACTGCATTTACTGCGTTGCGGGCGATATGTTCAGAGGCTCTGTTATTGACTCGGAATTTCAGGGAGTATCGACAATCGAAATTATGAATATGCTTGCCCCGGATGTTGTGACCGTCGGCAACCACGAGGCGGATTACGGAATTGCACACCTCCTGTTCATTGAGAAATGTGCCAAATTTCCGATTATCAACGCAAACCTTTATATAAAAACAAACGGTGCAAGGCTTTTCAGGCCTCACCATATAGCTGAAATTGACGGAATGAAAATTCTGTTTATCGGCATTCTGACCGAAGAGGTGCTTGCACTTACAAAAAAAGACGGACTTATCGGCACATTTGTTGACATCAACGAAGCTGCCTGCGAGGTCGGAAGAATATGTAACACCTATAATGCCGTTGATGTTGACCTGACCGTTCTTCTTACACACATCGGCTTTGAGGAAGACAAAGAGCTTGCCGCAAGGCTTGACCCTGCGTGGGGTGTGGATATTATCATCGGAGGTCATTCGCATACTTTCATCACCGAGCCCGAGGTTGTAAACGATATTATTATCGTGCAGGTGGGAACGGGCACCGATCAAATCGGAAGATTTGATATAACCGTCAACACCGACGAAAACCGTGTTGACAGCTATAACTGGCAGAGCATTCCCATATGCAAAGAAACCTGCCCGAGAGATGAAGCACTTGAAAAGATAATTGAATTCTACAAAGGTCAGACTGACAAAAAATACAGCCGCCTTGTTACGAAATTCAAACGCCGGCTTACCCATCCGTCACGCTACCGTGAAACAGAAATCGGCGGACTTTTTGCCGACATACTGTGCGAAAGCCTCGGACTTGATGTTATGCTTCTCGGTTCGGGAAGCCTGCGAAGCACAGAACTCGGTCCGATTGTTCTCTTCTCCGATTTTGTCGAGTGCTTTGCGTATGACGATGCAGCCCATATACTGTCGGTAACGGGTAAACAGTTCAGGCGGATGATTGAATTTATGCTCCGTGATGAGGTCTGGACAGGCTCGCATTGCGAATTTTATCAGCTTTCAAGGGGAATGAGGGTTGTTTATAACCGCAGCACTCATGAATTCAAGGATTTTTCTCTTAACGGGGAACCGATTGATGACAACAAAATCTATAAAATCGGGCTTCAGCATTATCATTTTATAAACTTTGAAAGCTTTTTCTCGGTTTCATATGATGAAATATGCAAAAACGGCAGACCGAGAATTCTTTCAACCTCCTGCAGAGAGATACTTGACGAATATC
>JAZNFD010000160.1:0-14609 GCA_045588975.1 Acutalibacteraceae bacterium
AACCTTGAGAAATTCCTCAAAAAAGTTATTCCCGTTGCTGAGGAATGTGACGTGAGAATGGCAATTCATCCCGATGATCCGCCCTATCCGATTTTCGGTCTGCCGAGAATCATCACAAATGAAGAAAACCTCGACAGAATGCTCGCAATTGTTGATTCACCTGCAAACAGCCTTTGCCTTTGCACGGGTTCACTCGGTTGCGCCGCATCAAACGATGTTGTTGCAATGGTGCGTAAGTACAGCGCGGCAGACAGAATCGCATTCATGCATATGAGAAATATCCTTATTATGGAAGACGGCAGTTTCGAAGAAAGCGGCCATCTTTCGGACTGCGGCAGTCTTGATATGTATGATATCACAAAGGCACTTGTTGAAACAGGTTTTGACGGCTATGTAAGACCCGACCACGGCAGAATGATCTGGGGCGAAACGGGCAAACCCGGCTACGGACTTTATGACCGTGCACTCGGTGCGGCTTATATCAACGGACTTTTCGAAGCTTGCGAAAAAGCTAATGCATAATCAGGAGGAACAGTAATGAACGCTATTTCAGAAAAAATAATGTCAATCGGCGTTGTGCCGGTAATCAAATTAAACAATCCCGAAAGAGATTCTGTTGCACTTGCAAAGGCTCTTGTTGAAGGCGGAGTGCCCGTTGCAGAGGTCACATTCCGTGCGGCAGGTGCGGCAACCGCGATAAAGCTTATGAGCGAAAACGTGCCCGAAATGCTTGTCGGTGCAGGCACGGTGCTCACAACCGCTCAGGTTGACGAGGCAATCGCAGCAGGTGCAAAATTCATCGTGACTCCGGGTCTTGACGAAGAAATTGTCAAGTACTGCCAGTCAAAGAATATTCCCATCTACGCAGGCTGCACCACTCCCACAGACTATCATACCGCTTACAGACTCGGTCTTGACGTGCTTAAATTCTTCCCCGCAGAGCAGAGCGGCGGTCTTGCAAAAATCAAGGCGATGAGCGCTCCCTTCCCGATGTTCAAGGTTATGCCCACGGGCGGAATTTCGCTTAAGAATCTCGGCGAATATCTCGCTTGCCCCGTTATTGCGGCTTGCGGCGGCTCATATATGGTAACCGCAGACCTCATCGACAATCAGAAGTGGGATGAAATCATCGACCTTTGCAAAAAGTCGGATGAAATCGTTAAGGAGGCAAGAGGATAATGGCAAGAGTAGTGACTTTCGGCGAAATTATGCTTCGCCTTGCACCCAACGGATATTACCGTTTCTTTCAGGATGACCAGCTTCAGGCTACCTTCGGCGGCGGTGAAGCAAATGTCTCCGTTTCGCTCGCAAATTTCGGATTTGATTCCGCATTTGTAACAAAGCTCCCCTCTCACGCAATCGGTCAGGCGGCTGTCAACTCGCTCCGTTATTTCGGTGTTGACACCTCGAAAATCGTTCGTGGCGGCGACAGAGTAGGCATTTATTTCCTTGAAAAGGGCGCATCACAAAGAGGAAGTGTCTGTATCTATGACAGAGCACATTCCGCTATCCAGGAGTCGTCTCCCGAGGACTTTGACTGGGATGCAATCTTTGAGGGCGCAGACTGGTTCCATTTCACGGGCATCACTCCCGCACTCGGCGCAAATCTTGTTGAAATCTGCAAGCAGGCTTGTATTGCCGCAAAGGCAAAGGGCGTTAAAATTTCGTGCGATCTTAACTACAGAGGCAAGCTCTGGACAAGAGCAGAGGCAAGAGAAGCGATGACCGAGCTTTGCAAGTATGTTGACGTCTGCATCTCAAACGAAGAGGATGCAAAGGATGTTTTCGGCATTGAAGCAGAAAACACAGATATTTACGGCGGCAAGCTCAATAAAGAAGGCTATAAATCCGTTGCAAAACAGCTTGCGGATAAATTCGGATTCGAGAAGGTTGCAATCACTCTCAGAACATCAATTTCGGCGAGCGACAATGATTGGGCAGGTATGCTCTACGACGGCGAAGACTACTGCTTCTCGAAGGAATATCACCTTCATATTGTTGACCGTGTAGGCGGCGGCGACAGCTTCGGCGGCGGTCTGATTTATGCTCTTCTCAGCGGCAAAAGCTCGCAGGATGGGATCGAATTTGCGGTTGCGGCATCGGCACTCAAGCATTCCGTTGAGGGCGACTTCAACAGAGTCAGCGTTTCTGAGGTTGAGAAACTCGCCGGTGGCGACGGTTCGGGCAGAGTTCAGAGATAAAACAGAATAAAAAGTAAGCGGCTTGCAGGAAATTCAAAAATCCCCTGCAAGCTTTTTTTATAAGGAAAACTAAATATCAAAAATGAATATTTGTTAAAAATATACAAATTTCTGTGCATAAAATTTACATCCCATTAAAATGATTTTTCTTGAAATAGTTTAATAAAACAGTATAATAAAATTAAAAGGGCAACTATGCCCAATAATTATTTAAGGAGATTTTAAAAATGGCAGAAAAAGTTAAAATCGGTATAATCGGATGCGGCGGCATCGCAAACGGAAAGCATCTTCGTGCAATTTCAAGCATTGACTTCCTCGAGCCTGTTGCATTCTGCGATATTATTGAAGAAAGAGCAATCGAAACCGCAAAGAAATACGGCGGTGAAAATGCGAAAGTTTATACAGACTATAAAGAACTCCTCAAGGACGAAAGCATTGTTGCGGTTCACGTTTGTACTCCCAACAAATCTCACAGCTTTATCACAATCGATGCTCTTGAAGCAGGCAAGCACGTTCTCTGCGAAAAGCCCATGGCAAAGACTTATGCAGAGGCAAAGGCTATGTATGAAGCATCTGTCAGAACAGGCAAGGTTCTTTCAATCGGCTATCAGTCACGCTGGAGAGGAGATTCGCTCTATCTCAAGGAATGCTGCGAAAACGATGAATTCGGCGAAATCTACTACGCAAGAGCTCTCGCACTCCGCAGAAGAGCCGTTCCCACCTGGGGTGTATTCCTTAACGAAGAAGAGCAGGGCGGCGGTCCGCTTATCGATATCGGTACTCACGCACTCGACCTCACCCTCTGGATGATGAATAACTATAAACCCAAGATGGTTGTAGGTACAACATTCAAGAAGCTTGGCGATCAGAAGAGAACAGCAAACGCATGGGGCGACTGGGATCCCGAAAAGTATACAGTTGAAGATTCCGCTTTCGGTTTCGTAGTTATGGAAAACGGCGCAACTATCAGCGTTGAATCTGCTTGGGCACTCAATATTGCAGATCCCTGCGAAGCTTCAACACTTATCGCAGGCGTAAAGGGCGGCGCTGATATGCTCGGCGATGACCTGAGAATCAACTACGTAAAGAACGGCAGACAGGTTATCGAAACTCCCAACTTCGATGCAGGCGGCGTTGCGTTCTATGACGGTGCAAGCGACAGACCCGAAGAGCTTGAATGCCGCGCATTCTATGATGCAGTGCTCAACGGTGCAGAGCTCCGCACAAGACCTGAGCAGGCAATGGTAGTTACTCAGATTCTTGAAGCTATCTATGAATCAGCAAAGACAGGCAAGCCCGTTTACATCAACAACGACTAAGGAGCAACCGCAATGAAAATAGCTGTTCAGGTCTATTCGGTAAGAGACCATATAAATGATACCGAAACTCTTCTCAAGGCTCTTGAGGAAATTAAAAAAATCGGATATGACGGCGTTGAATTCGCAGGATATTTCGGAACAGATGCCGCAACAATCAAAGCAAAGCTTGACGAAGTAGGTCTTGTTGCAGTCGGTGCACATATGGGTCTTGACGATTTCAAGGAAGATAAGCTTGAAGCAACAATCGAATTTGTAAATACCCTCGGTCTTAAGGCTGTCGGCGTTGGCGGTGCACCTCATTCAACGATGGAAGAAGCTGTCAACACAGGCGACGTTCTCGGCGCTGCCGAAAAATATGCGCTCGATAAATACGGCATCAGAGTTTATTATCACAACCATTGCGAGGAGTTCGTTGCTCTTGAAAACGGACTTTATCCCATCGATGTTATCGGTGACAGATGCTCGCTCGAAATCGATACCTACTGGAGCTTCCACGCAGGTCAGGATAATTTCAAACTTCTGACAGAAAAGAAGGATAATATCGTTCTTATCCACGTAAAGGATGGTATCGACGGCAAGCCCAAGGCACTCGGCGAAGGCAACTGCGATATTCCCACCGTTATCAAGGCTGCAAAGGAAATCGGTCTTGATTGGGTTATCGTTGAAAACGACGATCCCGTACCCACAGGCTTTGAAGATATCACAAGAAGCATCAAATATATCAAAAGCATTATCTAAGGAGAACCACAATGAAACTCGGAGTATTCACAACTTTACTTTCGAACCTCTCTCTTGAAGAGGCACTCAAATATTTTAAATCGCTCGGCATTGAAATGGTCGAAATCGGATGCGGCGGCTATCCCGGCAACGCTCACGCAAATGCCGAAGAGCTTCTCAATGACGATGCAAAGCTTGAAGAATTCAAGGCTCTGATTAAAAAGTATGACGTTGAAATCAGTGCACTCTCCTGCCACGGCAACCCCGTGCATCCCAACAAGGAAATTGCCTCAGATTACGACAAGACTATCAGAAACGCAATCCTTGTTGCAGAAAAGCTCGGACTTCATCAGATCAACACCTTCTCGGGCTGCCCCGGTGACTGCGAAACCGCAAAATATCCCAACTGGGTAACCTGCCCCTGGCCCAACGATTTCGGCGAAATCCTTGAGTGGCAGTGGAACGAAGTTCTTATTCCCTACTGGAAAGACCTTGCTGAATTTGCAAAGGCTCACGGAGTTAACAAAATCGCTCTTGAGCTTCATCCCGGTTTCTGCGTTTATAATACCGAAACTCTCCTTCGTCTCCGCGAGGCGGTAGGCCCCGAAATCGGCGCAAACTTTGACCCCAGCCACCTTATCTGGCAGGGTATGGATCCTGTTGCCTGCATCCGTAAGCTCGGCGATGCAATCTTCCATTTCCACGCAAAGGACACAAAGATCGATAAATATAACACCGCTGTCAACGGCGTGCTTGATAACAAGCCTTACGGTGATGAAATCAACCGTTCGTGGATATTCCGTACCATCGGCTACGGCAACGATAATGTATACTGGAAAGAGATTATCTCGAATCTCCGTATGGTCGGGTATGACTATGCTGTCAGCATCGAGCACGAGGATTCACTTATGAGTCAGAACGAAGGTCTTTCAAAGGCAGTTTCGTTCCTCAAGAATATTATTCTTACCGAATCCACAGGCGAGATGTGGTGGGTTTGATGCATCTTTTTTGCCAATACTTCGTCAATTTCCCTCGCAATATCTGTATATTGCTTCGGTAAATTTCCTTGTCTTGACAAAAAATCTGCTATTAACCCAAAACAATTAATCTGCCTTGCGGCGAGTTAATTTTTAAAGGAAGCGTATTTTTATGATTAACAACAAAATCGGCTGTGCAGTTATCGGCTACGGCGGAATGGGCGGATGGCACGCCCGTAAAATCAAGGAAGAGATGGGCGAATATGCCGAGGTTGTCGGCGTTTTCGATATAAATCCCGAAAGAAAAAAGGTTGCCGACGAAAAAGACTTCCATTTCTTCTCATCGAGGGAAGAGCTTCTCTCCGACGAAAGAATTGACCTTGTAACAATTGCAACTCCCAACGACGTCCACAAGGAAATTGCGATTGATGCCATGCGTCACGGCAAGAATGTCATCAGTGAGAAGCCCGTTACAATCTGCAGTGCAGACCTCGAAGAGATGATAGCCTGCGCAAAAGAAACGGGCAAGCTTTTTACCGTTCATCAGAACAGACGCTGGGACGAGGATTATCTCACAATGAAGAAGATTCTCGATGATAACACTCTCGGCAATGTTTTCAGAATAGAATCCCGTGTTCAGGGCTCGAGAGGCGTTCCGGGTGACTGGCGCAATCAGCCTCAGCACGGCGGCGGAATGGTTTTTGACTGGGGAATCCATCTTCTTGACCAGACTCTTATGATGACTCTGCCCCGTAAACTTAAAACCGTTTATGCAGAGCTTACCAATGTTACAAACGAAAATTGCGATGACGGTTTCCGCACAACTCTTATTTTTGATGACGGTCTTTCGTTCTATGTTGAGGTCACAACAAGCAATTTCATCGAGCTTCCTCTCTGGTATATGCTCGGTGAAAACGGCTCTGCGGTTATCACTGACTGGGACTGCAACGGCAAAATCGTTATGGTTTCCGATTGGGAAAACAGAGATGCCGTTCCCATCGTTGCAGGTGCGGGCATTACAAAGACTATGGCACCCAGAACAAAGGACACAATCCAGACCTATCCTCTGCCTTTCCAGAAGGCAGACTGGGGCGAATATTATAAGAATATCTTCGCTTACCTCAGAGGGGAGCAGGATATCATAGTCACCCACGACCAGCAGCGCAGACTTATGCGTCTTGTCGAAGCAATCTTCGAATCAGGTAAAACAAACAAGGTTGTTGAGTTTGAAGATATAATTTAAGTTTAAAAGGTGTGTCGCACGGCACACCTTTTTTATTTTTATTTATTGCCATATCTGTATATATATGGTAAAATAATATAAATACACTTTGGAGGTTACACTATGATAGTTAAAAATATTTTCGGCACAACCGCAGACGGCAGAGCGGTTGATTGCTACACACTCAAAAATGCATCGGGAATGGCTGTTGACATCATCACCTACGGCGCAACAATCAACAGCATTTATGCCGAGGATAAAAACGGCGTTTTTGCCGATGTGCTTGTCGGATTTGACGGCATCGACGGCCACGAAAATCACTCGGATTACGAGGGAATGACAGTCGGCAGATATGCAAACCGTATTGCAAACGGCAAATTCAGTATCGACGGCGTTGAGTATGAGGTTGAAAAGAACGAAAAGGGAATCACCTGCCTTCACGGCGGTGCAGAGCTTTCGACAGCAATCTGGAAAGCAATTATCATTGATGACAATTCGCTTGAAATGAATTATACAAGCCCCGACGGCGCAATGGGATTCCCCGGCAAGGTGGATTTCAAGGTTACATTCACTCTTCACGAGGATAATGCGCTGAAGATTGAATATTACGCAGTCAGTGATAAAAAGACTGTTATCAATATGACTAACCACGCATATTTCAATCTTGCGGGCAAGGACGATGTGCTCGGTCACGAGCTTATGATTAATGCGGATGCATATACTCCGATTGATGAAAATTCGATTCCCACGGGTGAAATCCGTTCCGTTGAAGGCACACCCTTTGATTTCAGAGTTTCAAAGGCAATCGGCAAGGATATCAACGCTGATGACGACCAGATTAAAATCGGCAGAGGCTATGACCACAATTTCTGCCTTAACGAGGGTGACGGCCCTGCTGCTGTTGCTTATGACCCCGAAAGCGGCAGAATGCTTGAAGTTTTCACGGATCTTTGCGGCGTTCAGCTTTACACAGGCAATTTCCTTGACGGCACAATAATCGGCAAGGAAGGAAAGCCTCTCGTTCAGCACGCAGGTTTCTGCCTTGAAACTCAGTATTATCCCAACACACCCAATATGCCCGAATTCCCGCAATGCACCTTTGATGCGGGCGAAAAGTTCAGAACCTGCACCGTTTTCAGATTCTCAATCAAATAATTAATAATCTGTTCATTATTGCGGCTTAAATGTAACAGATTATTTCACGGCTATTCACAAATTTGTTAAAAAATAGCGTATAATTATAATTGTAGACAAAAAATAACAGGAGGGGGATATTATCATGGCAGCAGAAAGAATTCTTGTTGTTGATGACGATACTAATATTTGCGAGCTTCTCAGACTCTACCTTGAAAAAGAGGGTTATGAGGTCGCTATTGCAAACAACGGCGCAGATGCCGTAAAAGCTTTTCAGGAAATTTCACCGAGTCTTATGCTTCTTGACATCATGCTTCCCGTTCTCGACGGTTGGCAGGTGTGCCGTGAGGTCAGAAAGTTCTCGGACAAGCCTATCATCATGCTCACCGCCAAGGGCGAAACCTTCGACAAGGTTCTCGGTTTTGAACTCGGTGCGGATGACTATGTCGTGAAGCCTTTCGACGCAAAAGAGGTTATGGCGAGAGTCAAGGCCGTTCTTCGCAGAAGCGGTTCGGCACCTCAGGCGGACATCAAGGAAGTGCGTTACGACAAGCTTTCGATTAATCTCACAAACTATGAGCTCAGGGTTGATAACAAAAAGGTTGACACTCCGCCCAAAGAGCTTGAGCTTATCTATCACCTTGCAAGCAATCCCAACAGAGTTTTCACCAGAGACCAGCTTCTTGACGAGGTCTGGGGCTTTGATTACTACGGTGATTCAAGAACCGTTGACGTTCACGTCAAGCGTCTTCGCGAAAAGCTTGAAGGCGTTTCGGAAAAATGGGAGCTTAAAACCGTTTGGAGCGTAGGTTATAAGTTCGAAACCAAGGATTAATCGGGCGTGACGAACATGATCCGAACCTGCCCGAAAGCGAGTCTTTTCAGCGCTTTTCGGAGTTTCGGATTAGAAAGGCGACAGCCTGTCGTCACCCTCAACTGCCAAAAATCATCTGAAAATCCTTCGTTTTCGGGTCGAAGATTTTTTGTCGAGAGAATTTTTGGCAATTCACGGCACAAAACGAAGCAAATCCTTTGTGGATTTGCGAGTATTTTAACAGAGAAGTGACGAAAATTATCCGATAAAAAACACGGCTCGGATTATGCTCGTCACGCCGGGGGTGTTTAAGGTGGCAAAGAGAAGAAGCTCCGGACTTTTCCGGAAATATTTCCTTGTTACAATTTCAATCATTCTTGCAAGCTTCGTCTTTATAGGCGGAGCTCTCTTGCTTTTGGTTTCAAAGCTCTGGATGGATGAAAAAAACGCATTGCTCACCGAAAACTGTGTCAGCGTTGCACAGAACACAAGCGATGTGCTTGAATCCGATTATCTTACCAACAGCGGAAGAGGTTCGGTTATTGTTATCTGCAACACGCTTCTGCAGATTTCAAACGCAATTGATGCGGACGTTTTCATAACAAATCTTGACGGCGATGTTGTTTACTGCAAGGAAATTCTCCAGTCAAACATGGCTCTTTATACCGGCAACTGTATTGTGCATAATCAGTATAAAGTGCCGAAAGATATTATGGATAGGGCAGTGACGGGTCTTCGGACCTCAACCGGTGATTTCGGCGGTGTGCTCAGTGATATACATTTTATCGTCAGCTCGCCCGTTGTTGTCGGCGATGAAACGGTTGCGGTTGTTTTCTCCACTCAGCCGATAGTTGACGGTCTGACACCTTATATTTCGGGAATATTCAGAATGTTTTTCTTTGCGGTGCTTTTTGCGCTTGCGATGACATTCATCATTGTTTATCTTGTGTCTTACAGCCTTACGAGGCCTTTGCGCGAAATGTCGGCGGCAACAAAGCAGTATGCGACGGGCGATTTTTCAAAGAGAATTGCTATAAAACGTTCAAAGATACGGCTTTTCGGGCAGGATGAAACGGATGAACTTGTTCTGGCTTTCAACAGTATGGCGCAGGCTCTTGCAACGCTTGAATCATCAAGAAGAAGCTTTGTCGCAAATGTTTCGCACGAGCTTAAAACTCCGATGACCACCATCGGCGGATTCATCGACGGCATTCTTGACGGTACAATCGAAAAAGAAAGAGAGATGCAGTATCTCAAAATCGTTTCGGATGAAGTCAAGCGTCTTTCAAGGCTTGTTACGGGTATGCTCAATATGAGCAAATTCGAGGCGGGCGAGCTTGACCTTAAGCCTGTCAGCTTTGATATTTCAGAGATGCTTTTCCGTACGCTTCTCGGATTTGAGCAGGTGATTGAAAAGAAACATATCGAAATCCGCGGACTTGAAACAATGACCGCAAATCCTATTATAGCGGATAAGGATATGATAAATTAGGTTATATATAATCTTGTTGATAACGCAGTCAAATTTACTCCCGACGGCGGATATATCGAAGTGAATTCAAAGGCGGATGCAGAAAAGATTATCGTTAAAATCCGTAACAGCGGCAAGGGTATCCCGAGCGAGGAAATCGACAAAATTTTTGAGAGATTTTATAAAATCGACAAATCCCGCAGCTTTGATGTCAAGGGCGCGGGTATGGGTCTTTACCTTTGCAAAATGATTATTGAAATGCACGGCGGTCAGATTGTCGCAAGAAGCGAAGTTGACGAATATACGGAATTTATATTCCAATTGCCGATTAATTGACAAATTTTGATTTTTTATTAAATCTGTGTTCAAATTGACGTAACAAAAGTCGGTTAAAATAGCAGTACAAATCACATCGGAGGCAAAACAATGAACGAAGAGTTTGAAAAGAATTTCAACAATGAGGAAGATTGCGGAGAAACGCCCGTTTCCGAACCGGAAAATGATTATGTTCCCGAGGTTGAAGCAGAAAAAGTGGAAACAGAACCCGACCATCCCTACAGCGCTCAGCAAACAACCTATTACGGCTACACTCAGAGCAGCAACAATCCGCAGTACGGCGCGTATCATCAGCCCGACCCTCAACCAAGCTATTATTCATATCCGCAGACTCAGCCAGTCAATCCCGTGAATAACAAAAAAGAGAAAAAGGGTCTTAAAGTTTTTGCTTCGGCAATCGCTCTTATTCTTGTTTTTGCGCTCGGTTTCGGTGCATCAACAATAATGAAGCATTCGGACAAAAACAGCGGATCGTCCGTTTCGGAAAATAAAAAAGAAAAAAACGACGGCCCTGCGCTTAACATCAATGAGTCTCCCGTTACTCCCACAAAGATTTCAACCGGCGGAGTTCTTTCCACCGCACAGATTGCGGCGAAGCTCAGACCGAGCAACGTCGGCATTGTTGTTTACACAAGAAATTCCAACTCCTCTGCGGGAGAGGGTTCCGGTATCGTTATGGGTGAGGATTCAACCGGCACTTACACTTATATTATCACCTGCGCCCATGTTATCAGCGATGCAGGCGTAAGCGTAAGAGTGCAGACCGAGGACGGTACAACCTATGATGCCGAAATCGCGGGATTCGACACAAGAACCGATATCGGCGTTATTAAAATTAAGGCAAAGGGTCTTCCTGCTGCAGAGTTCGGTGATTCATCCGCACTCGTTGTCGGTGACCCCGTTTACGCAATCGGCAATCCCGGCGGCGTTGAGCTTTTCGGCTCGTTCACAAGCGGCTATGTTTCATCGATTGACAGACCCGTCAACAGCGAAATCGGTTACACAATGAAGAGTATTCAGCACAGTGCGGCTATCAGCCCCGGTAATTCGGGCGGTATGCTTGTCAATGCTTACGGTCAGGTTATCGGCATCAATTCTCAGAAGATTGCCGCAACAGATTATGAAGGAATCGGCTTCGCAATTCCCATCACATCCGCAAAGTCCATTATCGAAGACCTTATCGCTTACAGCTATGTTCCCGACAGACCCAAGCTCGGCATCACTTATTATCCCGTCAGCGCAAGCGCACAGTACAGTATGATTGCACAGATCAAAGGGCTTCCCGCAGGAACACTTATCATCAATGAAATCAGCAGCGACGGTTCGCTTGCAAACACCGAAGCAAGACAGTACGATATGATTATTGCCGTTGACGGTAAGCCGCTCACAACAGCGGACGTGCTTCTTGAAAGAATCGACGGCGGCAAGGTCGGCGACAAGATGACCCTCACTCTTTGCAGGGTCAACAGCAACTATTCGATTGATGAATTTGATGTGGATGTCACTCTTGTTGAAGACAAGGGCGGTTCAGAGCCCATAACAACCACTCAGGCATATTATATTGACCCGTTTGAATATTTCAATCAGTTCGGATTTTAATCAAAAAAATAATGCCGTCCGCATGGACGGCATATTTTTTTGAAGCTTATTGATTCGACGATATGAAGTTTGATGTTATTTTTATCATCATCAGCAGAGCTATTATCATCGGAACGGAGAAAATAAATGCTCTCATTTTTTGTTTTTCGGTCAATGCTGTGAATGACGGCATAATCTTTCTCTTGTTTTTGATAACGACAAATACAACCGAGCCGATGATTGAAACGGCATAAAGGACAACCGCAAGTGCAATATATATGGAGTTGAGCTTTGTTTCATCGGTGATGTCAGCAACAAGGAATTCGACGGCAACCGAATAAAGATTGTTGCAGAAGTGGATGAGAATTCCTGTCCATATGCTGTTTGTGATGCATACCGCATAGCCGATGCCGATGCCTGCAATCAGGGCGAAAGGTGCCTGAATAAGGTTGCCGTGCATAACTGCAAAAATAAGGGCGGATGCAAGAATCGCGAATCTGTCACCGTATTTTCTCAAAGGCTGAAGAATGACGCCTCTGACAGCGAATTCCTCAACGAGTGCAGGCACAACCGCAATTGAAAGGGTATATATCAGTCTTCCGCCGAAATCAGACGGGGTGGAGTATTCGGGTGCCGAAAGTGTGATTCCGGCCTCGCTCATAAGGTCAACGAAAATGCTTGTAACATAGTTGCCGGCAAGGCAGATGAAAAATCCGAGAGCCGTTGCCGAAAGCATAAGCGGAATGCTGACGGGTTTCCGGAAATCAACCATAGGAGTGTTTTTGCCTTTGTTGATGAAATATCCGCATACGGCAAACGGCACGAGCAATCCGAGAACGGAAAGAAAAATGAGCACAACGCTCTGCATTGCAGGGTCTTTTTCGTAAATGCTGCCGATGGGAGAACTGTAGATGATGATAGACAGAATATTCTGAATCAGCACGTATGCGATAACGCTCAGACCCGCTGCCTTACCTATGCGTTTTATGTTTTCTTTTTCGCTTTCTCTTCTTGCATACAACGAATTATCAAGGTCATAAAAATTATACAAATCATCACTGCCTTTGTTGATTTTTGCAAATCAACCAAATTTTTTAATTATTATACCTCAAATTTCTATCTCTTACAAGCATTTTAAATTAATCAAATGTTAAAATTTTGTTGTAATATTTTAAATTTTGGTGTAAAATATTTAGTGTATATTTTTAGGAGGATGAATTTAATGGCAATTACCAAAAAGCAGCTTGAGGATATGATCTCTTCAAAGCTTTCCCATTTTTTCGGAGTTTCACCCAAAGATGCTACCAACGAGCAGTTCTACAGAGCTCTTTCGATGATAGCCAGAGATATGGTCAGAGACTCGAGAAGAGAGTTCGATAAGGAGTCACTCGAAAAGGGTCAGAAGAAGGTCTATTATCTTTGCATGGAGTTTCTTATGGGCAGAACCCTTAAGAACACTCTCTACAATCTCAATCTTACGTCAACTGCGGAAAAGGCTCTTGCGAGCTTCGGCGTAAAGCTTGAGAAACTTTATGACTGTGAACCCGATGCAGGTCTGGGCAATGGCGGATTGGGCAGACTTGCGGCTTGCTATCTTGATGCTCTTGCAAATCAGGGCTACAGAGGCATGGGTTACTCGATTCTTTACGAATACGGCATTTTCAAACAGAAAATTATTGACGGCTGGCAGACCGAGATGCCCGATTTCTGGCTTCCCGGCGGTGATGTATGGCTTCTTCCCAGAGAGGATAAGACTGTCGAAGTCAAGTTCGAGGGCGATGTTGTTGAAAGCTGGGAAGACAATTATCATCACGTTGAGCTTGTCAACTGCAAAACAGTCAAGGCTGTTCCCTATGATATGATGGTTGCGGGTAAGGACGGCAAGGGTGCCGCAGTTCTTCGCCTTTGGTCAGCAAAGGTAGACGGACTCGATATGGCAATGTTCAACCAGGGCGATTATATGAGAGCTATGGAAGAAAAGGCTATGGCAGAGGTTATCAGCAAGGTTCTTTATCCTGCAGATAATCACCCCGAAGGAAAGAGTCTCCGTCTCCGTCAGCAGTATTTCCTTGTTTCGGCATCTGTTCAGGATATCGTTCAGAGACATCTCAGAGATTACGGCTCACTTGAAAATTTCGCAGAGAAAAATGCGATTCACATCAACGACACTCATCCCACAATGGCAATTCCCGAGCTTATGAGAATTATGCTTGATGAATGCGGCTACGGCTGGGACGATGCATACAGAATCGTTGAAGAATGCTGCGCATACACCAATCACACCGTTATGGCTGAAGCTCTTGAATGCTGGGGCGAGGATCTCTTCCAGCGCCTTCTCCCCAGAATCTATCAGATTGTCAAGGAAATTGACAACCGCTTCAGAAGCAAAATCCGTTATCTGATAGGCGGCGATGAGGCAAGAGTCGAAAGAATGGCTGTCATTTCAAACGGTGCAGTCAGAATGGCTAACCTTTGTGTTGCTGTCTGCCATAAGGTTAACGGCGTTTCCGCTCTCCACAGCCAGATTCTTAAAGACACAATTTTCAACGAGTTCTACACTCTTGAACCCGATAAATTCACCAACGTCACAAACGGCATTGCTCACAGACGCTGGCTCTGCCAGGCTAACCCCGGACTTACGGGTATGCTGACCGACCTTATCGGCAAGGATTTCGTTTATGATGCTTCCAAACTCAGCAAGCTTACAAAGTACGCCGATGATGCTGCAGTGCTTGAGGAGCTCCGCAAGATAAAGCTCGGAAACAAAGAGCGTTTTGCAAAGCTTGTCAAGAGCAAAACGGGTATAATTCTTGATCCGACTTCGATTTTCGATGTTCAGG
>JAZNFD010000161.1:0-7709 GCA_045588975.1 Acutalibacteraceae bacterium
ATCGATACCCGTATGTATATGAGTGCAGGAAACGTTGATGCTGACAATGTTATATTCCTTTGCAAGGTCTTTGAGACCCTCGCGCACCTGTCTTACGTCTGCATTGGCAAAGCCTATTGCATCAAGTGCAATAAACACAACGTTACCTCTGCCCGAGCCGTCATTCATAACAACAGCCCTTACCATAAGGTCTTCCTCATTTCCGTCCTCATCGGTATACATTTCGTTGCCGAAAATATAGGGGACATACGCACCCTTGGCATACTTTTTTTCACCGAAATCAGAAGGAAGTACGGAAGCCTTACCGTAGCCGAGACTCCACACTTTTTTACCCTGAGGCTCATCAATGAAGGTTTCTGTTCCTTCATAAAAATTATCATATTCATCAATATCAAACTTCTCATAATCGGCAACCGCCGCCGAATCGGGAATAATCAATTTAAGCACGGTGCCGAGAAAATCGTTTATGACAAAATTGCTAAGACCGTTGACAAATCTGCCAAATCTGATTTTTGAATCTGTTTCGTCATTTGACTGAGCATCAGTAACATAATCCATAACGGAATCATAGCTTGTCTGACTATCTGCCGCCGCATAAACCGAAGGCATCATAATGCAGATAACCAACACCAACGAAATAACCGTCATAAGCATTTTCTTCATAAATCAAAACCTCTTTCCGTAACAAAGTGCTGTTGTTATTTCAATATTAACATCATCATAATAGAAAGTAAATAATTTTTTGTGCAATATTTCAACGCATCTGTTGCAAAAACGGTCTTTATCCCCCGTCAGAACCGTTTTTTCACACTTGAACGCACAAAAAAGAAACAGACAACATCTTAAAAATGTTGCCTGCTGAACATTTATCTCATGTCAGATAAATCCGTGTAGTCTGTGCTATATCTCAAATCTTCAATTTGTTACGGAATTTTTTCCTTATTAAACTATTAAATCCATTGAAATAAAATGCTTATACTGCAAGAACTGCTTCGTATGTAATCTCTTTGCTGTGACCGTCAAGCCAACGGTATTCACGGGTGAATTTCATAGTTCGTACGGGACAATCATTCTTAACCATCTGACCGCCGACTGAACCTGCTTCCTTGGAAGTGAGGTCGCCGTTGTAACCCTGCTTAAGGTTAACACCAACTTCTCTTGCAGCCTCCATCTTGAACTGGTCAAGAGCAGCTCTTGCCTGAGGAACAACTGAATTATTCTTTGACATTTCGTTTACACCCCTTCATATTCAATTTGCGTTTGCCTTATTATTGTTGCAATCATTCAGGAGTTTATTAATGTTAATTTTTTGATTAATTTGAAAGTTTTGAACAAGAAAACCGCCTCACAAAAGTGAAACGGTTTATAATAACGGGAATCAGATTATGTACTGAGTTTATTATGCGGATTTTCTCATCCGCTTTTTTCGCCCTTTGAAAGCCTTAAATTGTTCCTTCTGCTGCCGTTGCTTCTTTGAGTGTTCCCTCTATGTTTGCGATAAGGGAATTACGTCTTTCAATCATGGCGGCGGAATCAACCGGAATTCCTGCATGAAGCTCGCCGGGTTCAATGAAATTAAGCCCACCCTCATATTCTGACGGATAATAACCTTCTTTTGCAAGTTTTTCCCTTTGTTTCAGAACCTCCATAACATATTCGTGCTGCGGATTATTGAAATCCCAGAACAGATACGGAATAATCATCATAACAAAACCGACAAGGTCAAACATCAGCGGAACTGCAAGAATGTTGAATCTTGCAGAATCAATATAAAGAACGTCCCAGTTTGAATTGAAGCCGTTTCTGAGAATGATTACGGGGTTTATCAGACTGACAAACGTTGTAACGGGAGAAATAATCCAGTTGAAAACTCCGCTGAAATTCTCAAGACGCTCACCGGAAAGATACATCTGATAGTCGTTCTTTCTGATAGTCATATCGGCATCGGCAACATCGGGAATTGATGTTGCAAGACCCTTGAAAAATTCACACGCAAAAATTACGATACCGCAAAGATTCTGCTTTGTGGGGAATGCCATAATCGTCAGCATTTCAGCAACAGCACTCACAGCACAAACAATAAGTTTGGCAATTTTCAGACTTCTGTATGAGAAACGCCTTACAAAATACGGTGCAACAAAACTGAGAGGCGTTGATCTGAAGCTCATCAAAGTTTTCATCAGGGCGTAAATTGCACATTGGGTATACATTCGGAACGAGAAGAAATACATAACATTTACAATGCTTATCATACCGTTACCGAATGAATCAAGAAGTGTGGAAATGGTGTTCAGCCAGTTATACTTGTTTTTCATAACCTGAGAAATTCCGTACCACAGAGATATCTTCTGCTTTTTTTCAAGCGGAGGCTGAGGAATTCTCTCTGAAATATTTCTGACACTCAGCAGGGTTAATGCTCCCATAGGAATGAACACTGCGGGAATAACAAACTTATAAAATCTTATATCGCTGAAGGCAATTCCGAAAATCGGGATAATAACGTCAAACACATTCTTAACAAAATGCGAAAGTTTTACGGGCCAGGTTCTTATAAGCATTCTTTCGTGAGGGTTGGGAGAAATATTCTGAGTACACTGCTCAATAACATTATCAAACGGGAACATATCATATACCATAAACAGAAGATATGCCATCCACATTCTGTCTTCAACAAGCTTTACATTGTAAATCGGAAGCCAACCGATAAGGATTATCATAGCAGACTTCTGGACAAAGTTTGAAAACAGCACATATTTATATCTTCCGTATTTGGGAACAAGTTTCTTTCTCCAAAGAATATTACGGAATCCGCCGTATGCGTTCACAAACAGCTGTATGCCGAATATTTTAAGAAAACTTCTTGCGCTTACACCGTTTATTCCGTTAAGAACTTTAACCAATGACAAGGGAAGAAACGCGGAGGAGTCGAACAGTATCATACATAATCCGGCAAGTGAAACTATGCTGTAAAAAGCAAGAAGTTTTCTCTCTGTTTTCTTTTCAAGAATACCGAGATTATCGTTAACGAACCAGTTAAGAACATTCCACAGATAGGTCAGCGGAAGTCCGATGAGAGTAATGACGGAAAACGCAAGATAAGGAAGCTTGTAATGATACATTATGAGGAAACATGATGCACTGAAGCCAAGATATTCAAGAGGAGATTTGATGCTGTAATTCATTCCGACTCCGAAGAATACTGTCAGATACTCTTTGAACGGAACGTAGTTCCCTTTTTCTCTGTCAGGTTCATTCCAATGATTTTTTACATTTTGAAATAAAGCTGTCATTTTACCGTTGCCCATCAGCTTGCCCTCCTTTCCTGACCATAAACAGCCTCTATATCTTTAAGAGAGGTCGTACTTTGTTTCGGAAGCCAGTTTTCGCCAAATTCGATCATATCTTCATTTTCGGCACCGAGATATATTTTTTCGCATCCCAGGTTGCCGAAAAAGGCGTGGTGTCCGATAAACTTTACGCTTTCGGGCACATAAATATATGTAACTCTTTCGCAATACGAAAATCCGTCGGAACCGATTGATTCAACCCCGTCGGGTATTGTAATCGTTTCAAAACCCTTACACTTGAAGAAAGCAAGGTTACCGATTTCTTTAACTGAAGAAGGAATATCAACATATATCAGTGCTTCGCAGTCGCTGAAACATGAATCCTCAATTTTTGAAACCGAATCGGGTATTACATAGAAAGCATGCTTTGAAAACTGCTTGCCGTATTCTTCGGCATCGGCTGTTGTTTCATCGCCGTATTTTTTTGAAAACTCACTCAAAAATACTTCGGCAGTTTTTTCATCGGAAGGAGCAACACATCCTGCTCCGAGTGCAGCTCTGTACTGATGATTTCTCATAGGATGGAGAATGATTTCTTTCATATCCTTCGAATAAAGAACGCCGTCAACAGAAACGTAGTTCTGATTTTCAGGATCAACTATTACCGCCATAAGGTTTTTGGTATAGTAAAAGCAATGTGGTTCAAGCTTTGAAACATCTTTTCCGATAAATATAAAACGCACATATTCATTACAGCTCATTGAAAATTCGCGCACTTCGGTAACAGGTTTTGACTGATTGGCATTGCCCGATTCATCTCTGACATAATCAATGTGCAGTGTTATATCATCTTCCTTGCCGACAAACTGATAAAGGATATATCCGTTATCTGTTTCCTTGTATGTATATTTGTCGGAACTGATTGAATTAAAGCTGAAAAATAAAGAAAGACCGACAAAAATTGATATTATAATAACAAATAAAACCTTGAATAGCGTGTTTTTTTTGCCTTTCATTTTCAAGTCCGGTTTTTTGTCAAAAAGCGGATCGTAAAGCAAATCTGTTTTGCTGATTGTAATATTGTCAGCCATTCATCTATTCCTCCTTTTTTAGCAGGTACTTAACCACCATTCGGTGTAGGCATCGGGATAGTTGGTTTTGAATCCCGCTATGCCCATATCGCATATCTGCTGCCACCACTCGGGATAATCGCCAAGATTTGAAAACACTTTGATCCCCATAGACTCAAACATTTCAACGTCCTCTTTAGTGAACGCTTCGTTATTGAGACCCACTTCCCAAAGATCGGAGCGTTTAACGAAATCCATTGTTTGTTCATTTATAAAACGGATATTTGCACCCAAACGCAGTCCCTCAGGCTTTCCGTTTTTACGGTAATGTTCCTGCATCTCTTCAAGCACTTCCCAGTCACCTGAGAAGAATATGTATTTTGAAACGTTTTCAGATTTTGCAAGAATTTCATCCATGCGGGGACACATACCCTTGCACTTGAATTCAACCTCAACGGTGAGGTCATAGTCAACAGTTGACAGCCATGCATCAAATTCGGGGAAGGTTATCAGATGGGTCACTCTGTCTTCAACGTAATCGGGCGGTGTGATCATACGTCTTCCACCGAAATGCTCCGTCCACGGATAAGGAGGATATTTAAGTTTAAGTGCATTACGATAAGGAATATCAAATTTCTTTATCTGCTCAGCTGTCATATCCAGTAGAACGTCACGGTGCTTTTCAAAAGTCATATAACCCATATTACCGTTATGAGTTATAATTATTTCTCCGTCTCCGCACAGTTGGATATCCAGTTCAATGCCCTCAAAACCGAGTTCTGCAGTTTTTCTGAATGCTTCCAGGGTGTTTTCAGGAGCAAACTGTGTCACACCCGTATGTGCAATTCTCATCGGCATTCCGCAATATTCTTTTTTCATCATTTTTACTCCTTACTTTTTATTCTGCAATAACAGCCACAGCCTGACCCGCTTTGAGGTTAAGAGAAAATTTTTTGTTTTCAACCGCAACGTCGCAAAGATATTCATTGCCGTCAGCGGTGATGATATATACCCTGGCTTTGTCAAATTCAGCATCGGGAACATTCCACTCGCCGTCTTTTCCGTTTTCGGAATATGCGATAAAGATTTTGTTATCTTCCGTTAACGGCAGAATAACGTCGTAACCTTTTTTTATTTCAATGCCGTTCTTGGTGATTGAAAGTTCATTTCCGCACGTTTCAACACCATCAGAGAAAGTCACTTTATAACCTTCTTTGTCATTACCCGTATAGCTGAGCCTCTTATATCGGTTAAGATATGTATACGGCACCTGCATTGTGCAGAACTGCCTGATAAACATCGGCACCCATACGTCTTTTTCAATGCCGTTATTCATCCAGATATCTTCGCCGTGCACCGTACCGTAGAATACATTTCTCAAAGGCTCAACGTTGAGATATCCGCTGAATTCATCTGCCTGAATATTGATGCAATCGTCGATTGTCATATTGCTCATCCACCAGACGGCAGGGATTCTGCCAAGCGTGCGGATAGGTGCATCGCGCCAGTTTGTATCAATAATTTCAGCACCGCATTTTTCGTAATACTTTCTTATGGGGTGGTTACTCTCGGAGCGTAACGGCATTTCTCGGTAAGTATATTCACTCGTAACGTCAATTCCGAGGCTCATAATATAGTCGAGCATCTTGTTTCTTGCCTCATCCTGCTCATGCATTTCTGTTCTTGGTCCGAAATTTTCCGCAATGCAGAAGTTATCGAGATGAACCGTGCCCGCCTCTCTGACAGGAATAACCTCACAGAATCGGTCAAAATATTTTTTGAAAAGACCGCTTTCCCAATACTGCTTATATGATGTTTTATATGCATTTCTGCCGTAAAAAACCTCAATAACCGCCGGAGTACCGTCGGGATACTTTGTTATTGCGCTTGCTTCAACAAATTCGGGATGTGATTGATTTGCATCATATTCGTCGGCAAGGTTACCGTGAACACTTACTACCGTGTTGTATTTTTCAGCTTCTTCAAAAAGCCACATAAAGCTGTCTCTCGGCGTAGCATCGCAGTCTCGCTTGAGATACGGATTAATAACTTCCATTTCGGGGTAACAGTCATCATGTCCGAGTCCCTGCCAACCGACAAGGTAAACAATCTTTTTTATACCCTGCGTTATGTTATCCATCATCCTGATTATTTCAAGTGCCTGTTCAAAAGTGATAAGAATCTCGGATGTTTTTTTCTCCCAATCGGGTTTTGCAAGAAACATCTTCATCCACAATGTTTTTGAATAGTCATAGTTGAATTTTTTCTGATTCATTATTTACCCTCCCGTTTGGCATACTTTTATTTTGTATAAATCGCAAATCGAATTAATATCTATATTATAATATAACAAAATATACAAATCAATACCGTAAAGTGTATTATTTTTGTGTTGTTTGATTAATCCAATATAAAAAACTTCTGATTGGTGAAGAACCTGTTGTAATCTGAAATATATTACCGTTTCTTCAGAAATCTCGTAAAAATTACCTTTCAAAAAAGCTGTCTTTGTGATTCAAAGGCAGCTTTCGACACATTATATTGATTATGTTTCTGTAGAATACAAATTTCTTAATATTATATTTTCACAAGTTGTGAATTTTAAGATGTAGTAAAACATCAACCTCTCTTGCAGCTTCCATCTTGAACTGGTCAAGAGCGGCTCTTGCCTGAGGAACAACTGAATTATTCTTTGACATTTCGTTTACACCCCTTCAAATTCAATTTGCGTTTGCTTTATTATTGTTGCAATTGATTCAGGGTTTATTAATGTTAATTTTTTGAGTTTAAGGCAGATTTTGAATTGGATTAAAATGAAAAATAACTTTATGTTTTTAATAACAAAACCTTACCAATCAAGGGTCAGATAATACGGTCCGTTTTCGAAACTTTCATGTCCGCAACAAGCCGATGCAATATATCTCATCTTTTGTTCCTTATCATTATAGGCTGCAATAAGATACTCGCAGCCCATCTTCTCATCATTTTCGTAATATATTATCGTCCAATCACCTTTGTTTTCAACTTTATAGCTATTGTTATCTTTTCTTTGGCTAATAAGATATTCTTTAGTGTCTTCATTTGTTTCGGATTGAGAAATTCTGAAAATATCATTATCTAAACATATATCTCCCGGCAAAGCATTCTTTGCTCTTTCGTACTCCTCTCCACTCAAAACCCATTCGGCAAATATATCATATGTACCATAGTTGCCATCGGGACAAGATGTGAAATTATAATAATATTTTGTTGTATTCGGAACCTCAGGATTGTATGGATAATGAGATGTGATTTTTGCACTTAAGGGAATTTTTCTCGGAAAAACTTCATATATCGGACAATAGTTATAATC
>JAZNFD010000162.1:0-3262 GCA_045588975.1 Acutalibacteraceae bacterium
ATAAGGTCTGAAACATCAAGTCCGTAACGCTCAGCAAATTTTCTGTGCTCATCAGTTTCTTTAATATCTAATGAAAATCTTTTTGTAAGCTCTTCACCGCTCATACCAAAGGGCATTTTAGTTCCTCCCATAGAGTTCATACGCAAACGGAAAATTTCATATCTGCCGATGTTAAACGGGTGATTATGAAGTCTCTTGTAAAGGCAAAAGCGTTCTGAGGGCATAAGATGTCCAAGTACCGACGGATAAAATTCATCATCAAAACAGAACTCAATAAGCTCAAGGTACTCCTCCTGCAAAGCTTTCAGATAGCTGTAATATTGCTTCAAGGGACGTGATACCCTATTACCCTGGCGAAACATCGGCGGACAAATTGCAGTATAAAGTGATGAGTAGAAAATTTCTCTTGTGTAAATAAGAGTATTTGTGTATGCTAAATAATTCTGGACGATTTCCTGATTCTGATTGTAAATCTTCTCAGGAGCAGTATCTCTGTTTACCTTATCGGGATTGTTCTTGCGATACTGTTCAGCAAGTGCTTCAATTGCAAGAGGCATTTTAATTGCCTGTTTAAATGGAGTTTCAAAATCAGCATAAATAAAATCGAGTATGCCCTCGCCATAACGAATTTTTATTACAGCACCGCTCAGCACATTGTTGAGCGGTATTTCTTTTTCAATTTTGTAATCTTCATAAGCGCTGTAAAGAAAGCCATAGTAACGAGAAGAATCAATGTCGTATTTATTTTTCAGCATAGACAAATAAGTCTCGTTTTTCTCGATATGCCTTAAACGAAATTCTTCACTTTCCTTTTCTTCTTCGGGCGAAGGAACATGATCATGCACATGAAACTTCTGCTTTTCAAATTCTGCAAATTCGTCAAGCTCAGATTTCATGGTAAGCTCTTCATAACCGCCGTCAACTTCAAGTCGGATACATTTTTCTTCGGGAGAAACAGTTGCATAGTTGTGAAACAAATCAAGTCTAACATCGTTCTTTGCATAGCGGATAAACTTGTATTTCTCATAATCAGTCGGAGTATATTCTGAATAATCCTTTTTCATAACAGCCTCACTTTTTTGGAAAATCAAGATTTGTGGATTTTTGTAAAATCAACATCACTACAAATAATATTATACAAAACTCTTGAAATTTTGTCAACCGTGTATTATAATCAAATCATAGATTGATTCCGGAACAATCAATTCAAATTTAAAGGAGAAATTCTATGAACAGAACAATTTGTACGATGCCTAAACTTGAACCCAATTTCCCTTCTGCAATTTTTGATGACACCTCTCCTGCAGAGTTCAAGGTAATGCTTTGTCTTTACACCTGGTATGATGACAATCAGAAGTGTGCAACGCTTGCAGTAGATGATGTTGCAATGGAGTGTAATCTCTCAAAGCGCTACACCGAGAAACTTCTCAAAAGGCTTGCTGACAAGGATCTGATTCGTATCAGACACAACTACGCATCAAGCGGACGTCAATGTGAAAACTCCTATGAATTGATTTACCGCAGTTACAGCTACAGAGACAGCAGATTGTACCTTGAGGAGATGTAAAAATATGAGCTTTGTTAAACTGCCGTATGAAGTCTTTGAGTTGAAGCTCACTCCGATTGAGTTTTATGTACTCTGCTATCTTTTAAAGTGCAGGAACAGCGTCACAGGCAAATGCTTTCCGAGCTACAACAGAATTGCAAATGAGTGTCACATCTCACGCAGTTCAGTTGTGAAAGCTGTGAAGCAGTTGAAGGAGAAAGACATTATTAGCGTGACACACAACTACCGCAGACAAGTTATGAGAAGCAACAGTTATGAAATTAATCTGACGTAGTGTAAATAACGACATGGCCTGTGTTGTCAGATGCACCCTAACAATAAGAATGAAATAAGACGAAAGGATAAATATTTATCTGCAGAAAGAAGAAAAGATAGAGGTGCCGCCTTTTCTTCTCTGCAGATTAATGATAAAGATGATATGCAAAAATGATGATGAAACCCAAGATAATTATCGGAGTTGAATGAGCTCTGAATCAGGTAAGGTATAGTATGGCTATGAATTAAGTTGAGAGTTTCAAATCTCGATAACAATCGCTCAGTTCGCTCCAGAATCGCTTGTATGGCGTTTGTGGAGTCACAGTCGAGAAATGATACTCCACGAGCTGTCAAGCGAAATATGAGGGCTTTATGGGCAAATCCGCAGAGGTCAGAATTTGCCGGCTTCTGCTCCGATTTAGTGGAAGTTTTTGGTTTGCAGGTTAAAGCGTCGGGGTTGTACCCCTCCGACGCAATCACATCGACGAGCAAAGCTCGCCGAAGATACGGACAATTCGGGAAGTTCGCAAACAGTGTCGTAAAAATGGCTGGTGTTACGATTATGGTGTTGCACTTCCCCGTAAGCACGAAAATACGGAAAAACAAGCAAGTCGTGAAGTGTTACGACGTAAATGGAGGAAATATGGAGAACAAAGAAAAATACGCATTCTGGTTGTATCCAAAAACCAAAAAGCTTGTGGAGTCTCACATTAAAGACACAGTATGCCGTTCGCAAAGCGAATTTGTGGAGGAAGCAATCCGCTTTTACTGTGGGCATCTTGACGTAAACACAGGCGAAGCAATCGGTTATCTTGCGCCAGTTCTGAACGGAATGATCAAGGCTGAGATTGCAGGAACAGAGCAAAGACTTGCCCGATTGCTCTTCAAGATTGCCGTGGAGCTTGGAGCGATTACTCACCTAACAGCTGCGTCAAATGATGTTGATGACGAAGTAATCGACAAGCTTCGGGCGATGTGTGTGGATGAAGTCCGCAGAATCAATGGCACAATCAGTTTTGAAAAAGCGATAGCCTATCAGAAAGGATGATGCGGTTGGATAAAAAAATCAGGACAGGTATCTGTATTTCAAATTCACTTTTGCAAGAGTGCGATGCCTATATCAAAGCAGGAAACGTTGAGAACAGATCGGCTCTGATAGAAGATGCACTCAGACTTTATCTTGCAAGCCGTGAGCTTAAGGATAAGCAAACTCTCCTTGTGCCTGAGCTTGCAGAGTGCATTGCCGAGGCAACGGACAAGGGCTTCACAAAAATATCAAAAGGTCTGTTCCGATATGCAGTGGAGGTAGAAATAATTATCATGATACTTTCAAATCTGACTGATATTCCCGAAAAGATTCTGAAAGAGTACAGGAAAGAGGCTGTTCGGAATGTTCGACGGACGAAAGGCAAGCTAAATTTTGAGGAACTGATACAGCGT
>JAZNFD010000163.1:0-1984 GCA_045588975.1 Acutalibacteraceae bacterium
TGAAAAAATATGTCGAAATACATGACGATCACTTTTACTTAAACCTCTTTAAATTCAAAAAAATTAAATTTATGAAGAACACTTCTTTTGGTGTCAGATATGAGGATATAATCGGAATTGAGTCGAAATTTCTGCCTGTTCTCGGATTGTACTCGATAAAAATCAACGCTAAAAATATTCCCGAAAAACTAAAGATATCGTTTTGCTTTCGAAAACATAAAAAGCTTTTTGCCGAAATAGTAAAACGTGCAAAAAGATACAATCCCGATGTTTATATCGACAGCGAACTTGAAGAATATCTTGAAAAAAGGGGACTGCTTGAAGAAATATAAAATAAATGTAACAAATCCGAAATTTTATTTTAATTGCTGAGATATAATATAGCATCGGAGGTGTAAGGATGAAAACAAACATAAAAATCGCGATTGTCGGCTTGATTGCCGTTATTGTTGCAATTTTTGTTGTAGCATCAATACTCGGAAAACCCGTTCAGGTTGTTATCGATCCCGGTCACGGCGGCAAGGATGTCGGTGCGGCTTACGGTGAAAGATATGAAAAAGATGATAACCTTGCACTTGCGCTGCTTGTGAATGAAAAGCTTCGTGAAATGGGAATCGAATCCGCGATGACGAGAAGCATGGATAAGCAGGTCAGCCTTGAAAACAGATGTAAAATTGCAAATTTCAAAAAAGCGGATTTGTTTGTTTCGATTCACAGAAACAGTGCCGAAGGTGCAAAGGGTGTTGAGGTTTGGATTGAAAGCGACAATCCCGAGCCTGACAGAATTCTTGCTCAGAGAATTCTGAACAGACTTGAAGAAGCGGGGATTTCAAAAAACAGAGGGGTTAAAAACGGCTTTGCAAGAGGGGACGGCGATTATTACGTCAACAGTCATACGGATATGCCGTCGTGCCTTGTGGAGCTTGGATTTATCAACAGCGAAACCGATAATAAACTGTTTGATGAAAACATTGAAGCATATGCTCAGGCAATCGCTGATGCAATTGCAAAATCTCTGCCCGAAGAGTAAGTTTTCTGTTGACTTTATATTTTTATTGTGTTATTATTTTACTATCAATTATGTGGAGGTTTAGTGTAATGGAACACATCAAGACTCTTGAAACACGCAATCTTTGCGAAAGCGCTAAGAACGGCGGTTGCGGCGAATGCCAGACATCATGCCAGTCAGCTTGCAAGACCAGCTGTGGTATTGCAAATCAGCAGTGCGAAAACACAAAGGAAAGCAAGTAATTGCAAAGTATAAAATGCTGCCGTAAGGCGGCATTTTTTATAGGAGATTTTTATGATACATCAGTATAAATTAAACGGCTTTAATATTGTTCTTGATATCTGTTCGGGTTCCGTTCACGTTGTTGATGAAGTTGCTTATGATATCATTTCAATGTTCGAAGATAACAGCCGTGAAGACGTTATAAAGTCAATAGACGAAAAATACGCTCAGAGAGATGACGTTACCGAAGCTGACATTGCGGAATGCTACGATCAGGTTAATGTTCTCAAAGAAAGCGGAAAGCTTTTTGCTCCCGAAACCTTTGAGCCGATGGCAGGTCATCTCAAGGCAAAGACTGCAGGCGTTGTGAAAGCATTGTGTCTGCACATTGCTCACACCTGCAATCTCAACTGTTCTTATTGCTTTGCAAGTCAGGGTAAATATCACGGCGAACGTGCACTTATGAGTTTTGAGGTCGGCAAGCAGGCACTTGACTTCCTTGTTGCCAATTCAGGCACGCGCCGTAACCTTGAGGTTGACTTTTTCGGCGGCGAGCCGCTGATGAATTTTGATGTTGTCAAACAGCTTGTTGAATATGCGAGAAGCATTGAAAAAGAACATAACAAACACTTCCGCTTTACTCTTACATCAAACGGTGTGCTTGTTGATGACGATGTTATTGATTTTGCTAACCGTGAAATGAGCAATGTTGTTCTCAGCCTTGATGGCAGAAAAGAAATTCACGACCGTTTC
>JAZNFD010000164.1:0-4095 GCA_045588975.1 Acutalibacteraceae bacterium
CCTGAGCCATATCATTTTCGGATGCTGCACGGATATCTTTTGAATTCTCTTCAAGGATATAGTTTGCGTTTTTTTCGAGAGCGTTTGCGATTGCGTTGAGTGCTTTGTCTATCAACGCCCCGCCTGCTTTTGAAAGTTCTCTCTGCGCCTGCTTTGAACGTGCGCCTATGTTAATCATGTCACTCAATTTATTTCACCTCGCGTGCCTTGAAAAATGTACCGATCTGCCTGCCGTCAATAAGTTTGTATAAATCCTCGGGGTCGTTGCCGTTCATAACGACGGTATCAATTCCCGCCTCGGTTGCTATCTGTGCCGCGTGAAGCTTGGTTATCATTCCGCCCGTGCCTCTGTTAGTGCCCGTGCCGCCTGCAAGAGCAAGAATATCATCGGTTATCTCGTCAACGCTGTGGATAAGCACCGCATTTTCGTCTTCTCTGGGATTTGCGCTGAAGAGACCGTCAATGTCTGTGAGGATAATGAGAGTGTCGGCATCAACAATCTTTGCAACGTGAGCCGAAAGGCTGTCATTATCGCCGAAAACAATTTCTTCAACGGCAACGCTGTCGTTTTCGTTGACGATGGGAATTGCGCCGTATTCAAAAAGCTTCATGAACGCATTATGGAGATTTCCGTGACGTTCTTCGTTTTCAAAGTCGCCCTTTGTAACGAGGAGCTGACCCGTGATGTTGCCGAATTCTCCGAAGAATTTATCATAAAGAAACATCAGCTCGCATTGACCGACGGTTGCGGCGGCCTGTCTGCCCGGAGTGTCGTGCGGTCTTTCCTTAAGACCGAGCTTTCCGACACCTACGCCGATTGCGCCCGAGGTAACAAGTGCAACCTCAATGCCTGCGTTTTTAAGGTCGCTGAGTACCTGAGCAAGCTTTGAAAGGCGGCGGATATTTATTTTTCCGGTGTCGTAGGTCAGAGTTGATGTGCCGACCTTGACAACGATACGGTTGATTTCTTTTTTGTTTATCATAAGGGTAAACTTCCTTTATATGTCCAAAATTTCTTTGTAAGTTTTTTTCGTTTTTGTTTTACCTGCCACACAGAGCGAGATTTTTGAAAAGTCAAAAATCTCATCTGCGGTTTTTCTTATGTCATCAAGAGTTACGGAACGGATATTCTTAATAACGTCATCATCGGGAATCACTTTGCCGTAGAGCAGAAGGTTTCTGCCGTTTCTTGAAGCTCGTGCGGAAATGCTTTCGAGGTCCATAACGAATCCCGCAACTGCTTGTTCCTTTGCTCTGGAAAGCTCTTTTTCGGTAACTGTTTTACTGAATTCCGAAATGATGCGAAGGGTTTCACGGATTGCCTGTTTTTCGGATTTTTCGTTAAGTCCCATATTTACGGCAAACACACCCGATTTAAGGTAAGAAACCGAAAAGCTGTCAACGGAGTAAACGAGTCCGAGTTTTTCTCTCAGATGCTGAAAAAGCCTTGATGATGATGCGGAGCCGAGAATCGAAGAGATAAGAAGCGAGCTTTCTCTGCGCTTGTCGCCCAGAGGGATTCCCGGAAAACCGATAATAAGCTGGTTTTGCATAAATTTTCTTTTTACGGTTGTGATGCCTGAAAAATATCCGGCTTTGTCGGGATTGAGGGGAAAGTCGGTGTTGACCATTTCCGAAAAATATTTTCTGCATATGTTGAGCATGGTTTCTTCGTCGAAGTTTCCTCCGATGCTGATAACCATTCTTTCGGGGACATAAAACTTGTTCAGATGAGCAACGAGTTTTTCTCTTGTGACCGAATCTACGGTTTCTTCCGTGCCGAGAATATTGGAGCCGAGCATACTTTCGTTCCATATACTCTTATAGAAAGTGTCTGCGCACAAATCCTCAGGGCTGTCGTTATAGAGTGCGATTTCTTCTTTGATAACGCCCTTTTCAAGCTCTACATCGTTTTTATCAAGTTTGGGATTCATAAGCATATCGCAGATGATATCCAGAGCTTTCGGCGCGTGTTCGGAAAGTGTGTGTGCATAAAAACACGTCATTTCTTTGGCTGTGTATGCATTGAGGATTCCGCCGATTTCATCCATTTCAACGGCTATGTCAAGCGCAGAGCGGGTATGCGTGCCTCGGAAAAGAATGTGCTCGATAAAATGTGAAAATCCTGATGTTTCGGGTGTTTCGTAACCTGAGCCGCTTGCAACCCATGCGCCGAGCGAGCAGGTTTTTGCGTTTTCGATTTTTTGTGTTATTATTCTCAGACCGTTGCTGAGAGTGATGATTTTTTGCGTATTTGTCATTGTGTTAACCCTGCTTGTTTTCAAAAATAAGATTGATTGAGCCGAGCGTGATTTTATCGCCCGAAACGAGAAGCGATTTCTTCTCGATGAGTTTTCCGTTTACGATTACATCCGTACCCGAACGGATACCCGTGATATACCAACCGTCTTTGGCGCATATTATAACCGCATGGACTTTTGATACGGTCGGATAATTCAATATTATATCGCAGTTTTTATGCCGCCCGACCGATGTTTCACGGCTCACGAGAGGATAAACGTCGGCATTGACCGTGTTGATAAGCCTTGCTTTTCCGAGAGATACGGGTCTGCGCTTGAAAAGAGCGGAAATGCACAGAATCAGAACGGCAACGGCAAGAACGGGCAGCATATAGTGCGCGGTTTCAAATACAAGATCTTGCATAAACTTCTCCATTATAAATTGTTATATATAATTTATAATATCATTACATAACGTAAAAGTCAATGAAAACACAATGATTTAAAAGTCTGTTAAAGAACTGTTTGACATTCGGTGCCGTAAAGGTTAAAATATAATAATACAAATCTTTTTAGGATGTATCGGAATGAAAAACTACGACCTCGTTGTTGTCGGCGGATGCTCGGCGGGGATTGTTGCGGCAATCAACGCAAAACGGCTTTCACCCCAAAAGAAAGTTGCTGTCATTGAAAAGCTGCCGAGAATCGGAAAAAAGCTTCTGGCAACCGGCAACGGAAAATGCAACATAACGAATCTTTACGCTCTTGAGCATGATTATGTCGGCAAGGGCTTTGCTCAGTATGCACAAAACAGATATAATCCCGATGAAATTGTCAGCTTTTTTGAAGGATTGGGATTGATTTGCTATTCCGATTCATGCGGAAGAGTTTATCCCGAAAGCAACACGGCAACGTCGGTTGTTGATGCTCTTCGGTTTGAGCTTGAAAGGCTCGGAGTCGATATTGTCTGCGATACACCTGTAACGGATATAAAGAAAAACGGCGCAGAATTTATCGTCAATAATGAATACAGATGCAGTAAATTGATTCTTGCTGTCGGCGGAAAATCATCGCCGTCGCAGGGGTCTGACGGAAGCGGTTATCCGCTTGCAAAAAAATTCGGCCACGGAGTGACCGATCTTGTTCCTGCGCTTGTTCCGCTGTGCGGTTCACCCGAGATAACAAAGCCGATGAAGGGAATGAGGGTGCGGGAAGTTGCACTCACTCTGAAAGGCGATAAAATTCTTGCGAAAACGCAGGGAGAAGTGCTTTTTACCGAATACGGACTTTCAGGGATTGCTGCAATGGAACTTGCGGCATCAGCACAAAAATATATTGATTCTGTAAAGTGCAACCCCTTTACAATTATAGATTTTATGCCGAAAATGACGTATAATGAGATGATTGAATATCTGCAAACCATTTGTAAAATAAAGGGATTCTGTACGATGGACAATCTTTTGACGGGATTTCTTCCGAAAGCCGTCGGAATTGCAGTTTGTAAAGTGGCTAACCTTTACAAAGGTGACAAACGGATTGATGAACTGACTTTGAAAGAAATCAAGCTCATTGCCGAAAAAATCAAGAATTTTCCCGTTGAAATAAGCGGAACAAAGGGCTTTGTTAATGCTCAGGTGACATCGGGCGGAATAAAAACAGATGAAATATACCCCGAAACGATGCAGTCCAAAAAATGCAAGGGACTGTATTTTGCAGGTGAAATAATTGATGTTGACGGCGGCTGCGGCGGCTTCAATCTTCAATGGGCGTGGGCATCGGGAATGCTTGCAGGTGAACTCAGAGATTAATTTTGTGAGGACTTAAGAATGATAAAAATCAATGAAATAAAACTTCC
>JAZNFD010000165.1:0-5064 GCA_045588975.1 Acutalibacteraceae bacterium
CCGTCAAAGAAGTTGATGAAGGGAACTCTGCCCTTGATTGATGCAAGGTGTGCAACAGCACCGAGGTCCATAACTTCCTGTGTATTTGTTTCAGCGAGCATTGCGAAACCTGTCTGACGGCAGGCATAAACGTCTGAATGGTCACCGAAAATGTTAAGAGCGTGTGAAGCTACGCAGCGTGCCGAAACGTGGAAAACGCTGGGAAGAAGCTCACCTGCGATTTTATACATATTGGGGATCATAAGAAGAAGACCCTGTGATGCAGTGTAAGTTGTGGTGAGAGCACCTGCTGCGAGTGAACCGTGAACGGTACCTGCTGCACCTGCTTCTGACTGCATTTCAGCAACCTTAACGGTTGTGCCGAAGATATTCTTCATGCCCTGTGCTGACCACTGGTCAACATAGTCTGCCATGGGGCTTGACGGAGTGATGGGGTAGATGCCAGCAACTTCAGTGAAGGCATATGACACCCATGCAGCGGCGTTGTTACCGTCCATGGTCTTCATTTTTCTTACCATAGTCTTTTTCCTCCTAAAAGTTTTTAAACCATTATTAGTGAGATTGAATTTACACCATTGATTATACTATCACTTTTCATTTCGTTTGTAAAGTCTTTAAATATTCCAAAATGCACAACTTTTTTGAAATTTATTTGTATAAACCTTTCAATAAATGCAAAATGCAGAATGCAGAGTGCAGAATGAAGGGTCGCTTCGCTCCGATTATGTTTTTGTATACAGGGGGGGTAACACGATGACCCGTTGAGCAAAACTTGATTTTGTATAAATAAAAACAGATAAAAATGTTCCTATACAATTTTTCCGCATTGTTGTTACGGCATTTTTCGGTTGACATTTTCCTTTTTTAGTGGTAATCTTTTTATATATTTTTATTTGGAGGCATAGTTATGTCGTTAAATTTTGTTCAGCAGATTTTCTTCAAACTCTTCGCACTCATTATGTCGCTCGTTTATTCAATCAACGGCGGCATTGTTGCTCCCTCAACGGACGAAACAATCAAAGCAAAAAACGATGATGTAAAACTCGTTTTTGCAACTCTTGCAGATCCTCAGATTTCAAACTATATGTTTGACAGATATCAGGCTTTGCAGGAAGCCTGCATCGACCTTCGCAATGCAGACAGACTTGACGCAATCATTGGCGTCGGTGATATCGCAGAGAACGGTCTTGCAGAGGAATATCAGCTTGTTTATGACGAGCTCAAAGGCATCGCTCCCCGCTACATTATGGCTGAAGGCAACCACGATATCAGACTGCGTGCATACAGCCAGAGCTACAAACGCTTCTCAACCTTCACAAATGCGCTAAACGGCGACACTTCTATGACCGACAACGCTTATGCAGAAGGCAAATTTGCATATTCGGAGGTTGTCAACGGCTACAAGTTCATTGTTATGGGCTCGGATAAAATGGTATTCGAAGAGGCATACATCAGCCCCGAGCAGCTTGCATGGATTGACGCAGAAATCGCATCGGTTGAAGACGGAATGCCCGTTTTCATTATCGTTCATCAGCCCCTCAAGCTCACCCACAATCTCCCCACAACCTGGGGTAACGGCACAAACAAGAACGCAGGCTCAATCGGCGACCAGAACGAAGAAGTCAAGGCAGTTCTCAATAAGTATGCTGCAGACAAAACCGTAATCTTCATCAACGGTCATCTTCACGCAGGCTTCAGCCAGTACAGCTACGAAAAAATTGATAATTTCCATTCAGTTAATGCGCCCGCATTCTCAATCGAAAATAAAGACGGAGAAGAAGGCGGCAACGGCTCAGGAATCACTTACATCGTTGAAGTTTACGATGACGAAGTTCTCCTCAGAGCAAGAAACTGCCGCAGCGGCAAATGGCTCACTCAGTGGGACACTTCAATCCCTCTTAAATAATAATTGAAAGGAAATATAAGAATGAAAAAGACACTCATCAGAATCCTCAGCATCGTTCTTTGTCTTGCACTCATTTCGGGCGGCACGGCTCTCTCATATGCCACTGACCTTCCCGCAACAAATTCAGACGCAGTCGCAACTCCCGATGCGTCCGTAACAGACACAACTCCCTTCCGTATTTCCGTCGCCGTTAACGGCGACACCAAGTCCGCAAAGGGTATCACATGGTACACAAAGGCAAACACTTCAAGCATTGTCAATATCTATGACGAAAGCGGCGCAAAGGTTAATGTTCCCGTAGAATATGCAGACGTTTTTGAATTTGAAGGCAACTATGTACATAAGGCAACCGTTTCGGGTCTTGCTGCAGGCAAAACCTATTCATATGAAGTTGGCAACGGCACAGTATTCAGCCCTGCAGGCAAATTCGTTACCGATAACGGCGACAGCAAGTCCGAATTCATCGTTATCGCCGATATTCAGGCAAGCAACATTGAAAATTTCAACGCAGCTGCAAGAGTTGTAAGAACAGGTTTTGAAACTCTTCCCGGCGCAGAGTTTATGATTACTCTCGGCGACTTCACCAACGACAGCACCAACGAAGAGTGGGACCTCTACGATGAAGCAATGAAGGATATCAACCTCAACACAACAATTGCTCCCGTTGCAGGCAACCATGACGGTCTCGGCGTCTGGGATTGGTTCAACAATATGTTCAACCTCGACACAAGCGAAAGCGTTCAGAATCTCAACGGCGTCAACTATTCATTCGATTACGGCAACGCCCACATCGCTGTTGTTAACACCAACGACCTTCTTTCAATTTCATTCGCACAGCTCAACTGGCTCAAGAACGATATGAACAGCACCGATAAGGACTGGAAAATCGTTTGTATGCACAAGTCCCCCTATACCCTCGGCAAGGACGGCAAGTGGCCCGACGCTCTCTATCTCAAGAGATCTCTCGCAACCGTTGCCGATATGTGCGATGTTGACCTCGTTCTCAGCGGCCACGACCACCAGTATCTCAGAACAAAGCCCATGAGATACGGCATGGTTAACGAAGACGACGGCACAACTTATGTTCTTGCAGGTACAGCAGGCACAAAGAGATACGGCGTTCGTAACTTCCTTGAAGGCTATATGATGAACACCAAGCACATCGCTGCTCTCACAACCCAGAACAACGGCCATTTCTGGGACGGTGAAACCCACGAAAATGAAAACGAGCTTTACATGGGCGGTATTTTCAACACAATTGCTGTTGACGGCGGTAAGCTCACATTCAATTCATACGTTGTTTCCGACCTCACAAGAAATGAAAACGATGAAATCATCGACGAAAACGAGGTTCCCACAGTTACTCTTCACGACAGCTTTACTCTCGAGAAGGAAGTCGGTCAGAACGAAATCACCTTCACAGGCGGCAACACAACAAGCGAGGCTGCATACTATCTCGGCGCTGTCCCCAGCTTCCTCGGTCTCGCCGCTTACACATTCATCGAATGGCTTCCCAGATTCTTCACAATGCTTCCCGCACTTCTTGTTGACGTCGTATTTATGGACGGCTCATTCTGATTTATAAAAAACCTGTTATAAAAGGCTCAGGCACGGTTCAGACGAACCGTGCCTTTTTTCTTTCGTAGCAGAGCGTGATGCCCACATCCCGCCGAAAAATTATTCTTCCATCTGTTTACCCAAAAAGTTTGCCGCAATCTGCGCAAGCTTTGTTTCGGTCTGAGTCGGGCATGAGCCGTTATCGTTGAGCAACATAACAAGCGAACCCGAAACGTCACCTCCGCCGATAATCGGAAACGCAACCGCCGCCTCACGGTCATAACCCTCAATGGGTTTCATCCTGTCGCTGTCAACACAGCACACATAGTTTTCGCGCCTTTCCATAATCGACTCAAGGCTGCCGCTGATTCTGCGGTCAAGCACCTCTTTTTTGGAAACACCCGCACACGCAATAACGCTGTCACGGTCGGTGATAATAACCGCAAGACCTGTGCCGCGCGCAAGCACATCGGCATACTGACCCGTGATGGACGACAGCTCCCCGATGGGCGAATACTTTTTAAATATAACCTCCCCGTCCGAATCCGTGTAAATCTCCAACGGGTCGCCTTCGCGGATACGCATGGTGCGGCGGATTTCCTTAGGGATAACGACTCTTCCGAGGTCGTCAATTCTTCTGACAATACCTGTGGCTTTCATATAATATCTTTCTCCTTAATTGCTGTAGGAAAAACCTGTGTTTTCTGCGGGTGAACACAGTTCGCCCCTACGATTATGCCGAAAACCGTTTCCTACGTCAAATTTTTGTTGCCCTGTTATTGTTTGTCAGAATTTGCGGTTTATACTGCAAGTTGCAAAAAGAAAAGATATAAAAATTCAAATAATGCAAATTTTTTGAGGTTCTGATAATCATAACCCCCGGCTGTACTTTGAACAGGACCAGTAAAAACAGACAATAGCAAAAAATAACCCTCCTATGGTAGAATCAAACTATTATAGGAGGAATTTTTATGCCCAGAAGTTACAGACACGTACAGCAATATGAAAAAGAAACATTAAGAATGCGAGAAACGGGAATGACTCGACGAGAAATCGGAGAAAAACTTAGATTGAAAAGAACAAATCAAAATGTTCATAAATCGCTACAAAAAAAGCAGATGAAGATAGAAGCAGGTATAGCATTAAGAAAAAAGGCAGACCACCAAAAGATTATGTTGTGAGAGAAGAAGATAAGGTTGCTGAACTTAAATACTTGCCAGAAAAGAAGCAAAGATAAAGTCATTAGAAATGGAGAATGAACTGATGCAGGATTTTCTCTCGCTTGCAGAAAGAAAGTGAGAACAAGCGTAAAGTTTATGGTTATCTATCGGACAAAGTTGCGAACCCATGCGGAGGCTCGTCTCCTCATAGGTCAATATATCCATTTCTACAACAACGAAAGAATCCAATTAAAAACAAAACTGACTCCGCTTAAAAAACGAAATCCGTTTGTTGCATAAAATTTAATATTCAACTCCATAGGGGTGTTTTTTGTGCTGTCCGTACAATTTTTGGCAGTTCAGTACCTAGGGTTAAAGACGGCTTCAGCAAAGCCAAAACCGGCGAGCTCAAAGCAAGCCCGAAAGAATTGAAAGACAATC
>JAZNFD010000166.1:0-4801 GCA_045588975.1 Acutalibacteraceae bacterium
CCCAATCCTTACTATACAGCTGACGTTGCAGACAGATGTATGAAGGAAATCTTCCTCCCCACAATCAATGCGATGAACGCTGAGGGCAGAACCTTCAAGGGCTGCCTCTACTTCGGACTGATGATAACAAAGAACGACCCCAAGGTTATCGAATATAACTGCCGCTTCGGCGACCCCGAAACTCAGGTTGTTCTTCCTCTTCTCGAAAGTGACCTTTTTGAGATTATGAAGAGTGTTGCAGACGGAACCCTCTCGGCTGAGCAGGTCAAGTTCAGCGACAAGAGTGCATGCTGTGTTGTTATGGCGTCAGACGGCTATCCTCAGAAATATGACAGCGGATTTGAAATCACAATGCCCGCTGATAAAAATATTTACATCGCAGGCGCAAAGCTTGCAGACGGTAAGCTTCTCACCGCAGGCGGACGTGTTCTCGGCGTAACAGAGACCGCAGACACCCTCGCCAACGCAATCGAAAAGGCTTACGAAACCGTTAAAACCGTTAATTTTGAAAATGCCTATTACCGCAAGGACATCGGCAAAAAAGCATTGGAGGTTTAATATATTATGGTATACAGAGCTTATGTTGAAAAGAAAAGCGGTCTTGACAACGAAGCACGTTCGCTCAAAAACGAGCTTGTTTCGCTTCTCGGCATAAACAGCCTTGAGAATCTCCGCGTTCTCAACCGCTACGACATCGAAAACATTGAAAAAGACCTTTTTGATTATTCAAAAGGCACAGTTCTTTCGGAGCCTCAGCTTGATAATATCTCCGAGACTCCTGACCTTGAATGCGACAGACTTTTTGCCGTTGAATTTCTTCCCGGTCAGTTTGACCAGAGAGCAAATTCCTGCGCAGAATGCATTCAGATCATCTCAAAGGGCGAAAGACCCCTCGTAAGAACAGCAAAGGTTTACTGCCTTTACGGCAACATCACCGACGACGAGCTTGCTCAGATAAAGAAGTTCGTTATCAACCCCGTTGAGTCAAGAGAAGCTTCACTTGAAGAATACGAAACTCTTGCAATGGACTACGTTGTTCCCGAAACAGTAAAGACTCTTGACGGCTTCATCGCTCTTGACGAAGCAGGTCTCAAGGCTTTCGTTGACGATTACGGCCTTGCAATGGACCTTGACGACATCAAATTCTGCCAGAAATATTTCATCAGCGAAGACAGAGACCCGACAATCACCGAAATCAGAATGATTGATACATACTGGTCGGATCACTGCCGTCACACAACATTCCTCACCAACATCGATTCCGTTAAGTTCGAGGATGAACTTCTTCAGAAGGCATACGACGAATATATCGACGCAAGAAAGGCTTGCAACAGAACAAAGCCCGTCAATCTTATGGATATCGGCACAATCGCAGGCAGATATCTGAAGGCTCAGGGTCTTCTTCCCAAGCTTGACGAAAGCGAAGAAATCCACGCCTGCACAGTCAAGATTGACGTTGAAATCGAAGGCGAAACCCAGAAGTGGCTTCTCCTCTTCAAGAATGAAACACACAACCATCCCACGGAAATCGAACCCTTCGGCGGCGCGGCAACCTGCATCGGCGGCGCTATCCGTGACCCGCTTTCAGGCAGAAGCTATGTTTACGCAGCAATGCGCGTAACAGGCGCAGGCGACCCGACTGTTCCCGTCAGCGAAACAATCGAGGGCAAGCTTCCCCAGAGAAAGATTGTTCAGACAGCAGCTGCAGGCTACAGCTCATACGGCAACCAGATAGGTCTTGCTACCGGTATCGTTGACGAGCTTTATCACCCCGGCTACGTTGCAAAGAGAATGGAAATCGGCGCAGTTATCGCTGCCGCTCCCGAAGAGAATGTACGCCGTGAAAGACCCGAAGACGGCGACGTTGTTATCCTTCTCGGCGGACGCACGGGCCGTGACGGCTGCGGCGGTGCAACAGGCTCATCAAAATCGCATAACCTCAAGTCACTCGAAAGCTGCGGTGCGGAAGTCCAGAAGGGTAACGCACCCGAAGAAAGAAAGCTTCAGAGACTTTTCAGAAATAAAGAGGCTTCACAGCTCATCAAGCGCTGCAACGACTTCGGCGCAGGCGGCGTTTCCGTTGCTATCGGCGAACTTGCAGACGGTCTTGAAATCAACCTCAATGCAGTTCCCAAGAAGTACGAAGGTCTCGACGGCACAGAGCTTGCTATCTCCGAATCACAGGAAAGAATGGCTGTTGTTGTTGAAGCAAAGGATGCAGAGCGTTTCTGCGAGCTTGCAACAAGCGAAAACCTTGAAGCAACAATCGTTGCCGTTGTTAAGGAAAAGCCCTATCTCGTTATGAACTGGAACGGCAAGGCAATCTGTAACATCAGCCGTGAATTCCTCAACTCAAACGGTGCGGAGAAGCACATCGACATCGCTCCCGCAAAGATTGAGGACTACTCAAAGAAGATTGACGGTTCATTCTCCGATATGTATGCAAAGCTTGCGGGCGACCTCAACATCTGCTCGAAGAGAGGTCTTTCCGAGAGATTCGACTCAACAATCGGTGCAAACACCGTTCTTATGCCCTTCGGCGGCAAGAATCAGCTCACTCCCATTCAGGCAATGGTTCACAAGATTGCCGTTGAAAAGCAGGATACAGAAACCTGTTCCGTTATGTCATGGGGTTATAACCCCTTCATCACCGAGAAGAGCCCCTACCACGGCGCTTATCTCGCAGTTATCGAATCCGTTTCAAAGCTCATCGCAGCAGGTGCGGACTTCAGCGAAGTTTACCTCACCTTCCAGGAATACTTTGAGAAGCCCAAGAAGGACGGCAAGCGTTGGGGCAAGCCTCTCGCAGCTCTCCTCGGTGCATTCAAGGCACAGATGGACCTCAAGATTGCCGCTATCGGCGGTAAGGACTCAATGAGCGGTTCGTTCGAAGATATCGACGTTCCTCCCACCCTCGTTTCATTCGCAGTAACAACAGAAAACATCAAGAATATCGTTTCACCCGAATTCAAGGGCGCAGGTCACAAGGTTGTTATGCTTAAACCCGAATACACAGCCGACAATCTTCCCGACACAGCTTCACTCCTCAAGGTTTACGACGAAGTTTACTCACTCGTAACAGCAGGCAAGGCTGCCGCAATCTACACTCCCGGTATGGGCGGCGTTGCAGAAGCAGTGCTCAAGATGGCTATGGGTAACGGCATCGGCTTCGACTTTGCCGACGTTTCACTCGAAGATATCTTCGGATATTCCTACGGTTCATTCATCGTTGAACTCACCGACGACACCGACTGCGGCACTCTCCTCGGCTGCACAACCGACAAGGCTGCTCTCACATATGCAGGCGAAACAGTTGATTTTGCAAAGCTTCTTCCCATCTATGAGGACAAGCTTGAGGATATTTACTCCTGCAACATCGCAATGCCCGAAAAGAAGATTGAAACATTTGATTTCAAGGCAACATCATTTGCAAAGCCCGCAATCAGAACCGCTAAACCCAAGGTTCTCATCCCCGTATTCCCCGGCACAAACTGCGAATACGACTCGGCAAAATATGCTGAAAGAGCAGGCGCAGAGGCAGAAATCTTTGTTATCAACAACCTTTCCGCTTCAAGCATTGCAAAATCCGTTGAGGACTTCGCAAAGAAGGTCGGCGAAAGCCAGATTATCTTTGTTCCCGGCGGCTTCTCGGGCGGCGACGAACCCGACGGCTCGGGCAAATTCATCACCGCATTCTTCAGAAATGCCGAAATCAAGCAGGCTGTAACAGAGCTTCTTGAAAAGCGCGACGGTCTTATGCTCGGTATCTGCAACGGCTTCCAGGCTCTCATCAAGCTCGGTCTTGTTCCCTACGGCAAGATTATCGACACCGACGAAACCTGCCCGACCCTCACCTACAACACCATCAGCAGACACCAGTCAAAGCTCGTACGCACAAAGCTTGTTTCGAATAACTCACCCTGGCTCTCAAAGGCAAAGCAGGGCGAAATCTACACCGTTCCCATCTCACACGGCGAAGGCAGATTCATCGCTGACGAAGCTCTCATCAGAAAGCTTGCCGCAAACGGTCAGATTATCACTCAGTACGTTGACTTCGACGGCAACGCAACCAATGACATCGCATTCAACCCCAACAACTCCGATTTCGCAATCGAAGGCATTGTTTCACCCGACGGACGTGTACTCGGTAAGATGGGTCACTCCGAAAGAACGGGCGCGGGACTTTATAAGAACGTTCCCGGCGAATTCGACCTCAAGCTCTTCGAGAGTGCTGTTGAATACTATAAATAAGCGATAATTCAACAAAATTTTAACGGGTAACCGCAAGGTTGCCCGTTAAGTACGTAATTTTTTAAAAAGAAGGCGTATTATGGAAACTTTATTTTGTATCTCAATTGCACTCGGTGCGGGTCTGATTATGTCCCGCCTTGCAAAGCCTCTCGGTCTTCCCTCGGTAACGGCATACCTCGTTGCGGGTATCCTCATCGGTCCCTACGTCCTCGGCAGAATCGGAATTGAGGGTCTCGGCTTTATTTCACACGAAAACGTAAAGGAATTTGAAATTATCTCCAGCGTTGCTCTCGGCTTCATCGCCTTCGCAATCGGTAACGAATTCCGCCTTTCACAGCTCAAAAAGCTCGGCGGAACGGCAACCTTCATCGGTATTTTCCAGGCGGTTGTCGCAACTCTCCTCGTTGATGCCGCTCTCATCGGTCTTCACTTCATCCTCGGTGAAGAAAAGCTTCCTCTTTCAATGGCAATCACCCTCGGCGCAATCGCCGCCGCAACCGCTCCCGCCGCAACTCTGATGGTTGTCCGTCAGTACAAGGCAAAGGGTAAG
>JAZNFD010000167.1:0-4625 GCA_045588975.1 Acutalibacteraceae bacterium
TGAGGATGTTGTTGATTTAATCACAAAAATCCTTGAAAACGATAAAAAATCCGAATCAGTAACAGCTGAAAAGATAAGCAAAATCGAAAAAGCTATTGAAGAAGTGACGGCTGTTCTCGCAAAAGCGGAGGAATATTCAAAAGCACAGTCGGAGCTTGAAAAATCGGAAAAAACATATGCGGAATTAACTGCTTCTTTTGAAGAAATCAAAAAGATTCTCGAAGCCGAAAAAGCAAAGAAACCCGAGCAGGAAAAGCTCATAAAAGAAATCAGCGTTATTGATGCGGAAATCCCGAAATATGACGAGCTTGAAGCAAAAAGATCCGAGCTTCAGAATAACTCAAAGCAGCTTGATGAAAGCAATAAAAATCTTGCGAATTATCTTGATGCCGAAAAGAAAATTTCGGAAGATATTGCAAAAATGAAAGATGAGCAAAAATCTCTTGCCGATGCAGGTGCAAACCAGAGAAAAGCTTCTCCGTGAAAAAGAACAGTCGGAAAACCGCAAAGCTGCCCTTGAAAATCTTGTTAAAAAGTTATCGGCTTTTGATGCTCTGAACGACAGATATGAGCAGGCAAAAAAGGCATATCTTGCCGCCGTCGACAAAGCGGAATCCGCAAAAAATTTTTATGAAATGAACTACCGTGCGTTTCTCAATGAGCAGGCAGGTATTCTTGCAGAGGATCTGACCGAAGGTGCACCTTGCCCCGTCTGCGGTTCAACAAATCATCCTTGTCTTGCTCAAAAATCCGCAACTGCACCCACCGAATCAGACGTTAATATATCAAAAGCTGCGTACGATAAAGCCCGCAAATATGCCGAAGAATTGAGCCGGACTGCAGGCGAAATCAAGGGTCAGGTTGATTCACAGACAGAGGAGCTCCAGAAGCTTATTTCAGACCTTCTGAATAGCTGTGAATTGGGAGCTGCACAGGCAACCGCTGAAAGTATTATTGCGGAAATCGTTGCAAATCTCAAAATGATCAATGAAAAAATCAGCGTTGAAGAAAAGAACGCAAAACGCAAAGCAGAGCTTGATGAAATGATTCCCAAAGCGGAAGAAAGAATCAGAAAAGCGGAAGAGGTTATTGCAAAATGCAGGCAGGATATTTCTGCACTCACCGCATCCTGCACTGAAATTGAAAAGCAGTGCAAGTCTCTTTCGGCAACTCTTAAATTCGAGGGCAAAGCCGATGCAGTTGCAAAGAAAAAGTTTCTTGAAAACAAACTTTCAGCAATGCAGAAGGCTCTTGAAAATGCAGAGAAGAGCTATGCTGAATCTGAAAAAGAAATTGTCGGTCTTGATGCCAAAATTAAACAGCTCAAAAAGCAGCTTTCAGAGTCCGAAGCGATTGATATTGATGGTGCAGAACAGAAAAAATCCGCACTTACCGAAGAAAAAATCAGTCTTACGGCAGTGCAGAGAAAAATCGGAATCCGCATTGATGCAAACACAAAATGTCTTGATAATATCAACAGAAAATCCGATGAATTGTCAGAAATTGAAAAGAGAAAAATCAGTCTCAACGCCCTGAATAATACCGCCAACGGCAACATTTCGGGTAAAGAAAAAATCATGCTTGAAACATATATTCAGATGACTTATTTTGACCGCATAATTGCCCGTGCGAACACAAGATTTATGAAGATGTCGGGCGGTCAGTATGAACTGAAAAGAAGTGAAACAGCCGATAATAACCGCAGCCAGAGCGGTCTTGACCTTTCGGTAATCGACCACTATAACGGTACTGAAAGAAGCGTCAAAACTCTTTCGGGCGGCGAATCCTTTAAAGCATCTCTTTCGCTTGCACTCGGTCTTTCAGACGAAATCCAGTCATCCGCAGGCGGCATAAAGCTTGACACGATGTTTGTTGACGAAGGCTTCGGCTCGCTCGACCCGGAATCACTTTCGCAGGCATTCCGTGCCCTTGCCGACCTCAGCGACGGCAATCGCCTTGTGGGCATCATCTCCCACGTTGCCGACCTAAAAGAAAAGATTGATAAGCAGGTTATCATCACCAAAGAAAAAACAGGCGGAAGCAAGGTAACAATTGCCGTGTAAGCTTTCGAGTTAAAAAGAGCCTTGAAATCATTATGGTTTCAAGGCTCTTTGTATGATTTTTAAAAGTGAATTTCTGTTGGTACTTGATCAGCAAAGAAAGCTCTGCTGATTTTGTAAATACAAAGGTATGGGTTGGACATTTGTAATAATCGATGGGCGATTTGAGTAACCCGGTTTTTTCGGCGTCCGAAAAAGCTGTTTTCTCAAAAATTTTTAACCACTCAACATAGTCTTTTTTGCTGTACCATTCGTTCTTGAAAACAGCATAGTTGCAAACGTAATAAATGTTAATGAGAATGTGATGAAGATGAATTGTTTTAAATTTTGCCTTGTTGCCATGTCAAATCAAAAGGTTTATAATAAAATTAAAAATTTTTCAAAAAATTTCTGTTACATTTTGAAAAATCGTTGACTACATAATGAAGGACAATGAAAGGAGGGAAAGCAATGAACAAAAAGCAGGCGGACACTTTGCTGCAGCAGTGTTATTCCGACTACAGAATAAAGCTTTTCAACTATTGCCTTTCCCGTCTTGACGGCTCACGGGAGGCTGCAGACGACTGTGTGCAGGAGACCTTCATTGTTTTTTATAACAAGCTTCTCGACGGAGAAGAATTTGAAAATCCGAGGGCTTTCCTCTATCGGACGGCGGATAACTTCGTCAAGCGGCAAAAGCAGAAAGACGCCACGGAATCAAAACGTCAGGTACCGCTTGAATCGGCTGCAGATATCGGAGTCACCGATGACAAATACACCGCGCGGCTCGACCTGATTGATTATAAGGAATGCGCAAAAATTCTTTTCAAACTTCTGACCGATGAAGAAAAACAAATCTATGATTTGCGCTACATACAAAGAATCGGAGTTGAGCAGATAGCGGAAACGCTCGGAATTTCAAGACCCGCCGCATCGATGCGATTGATGCGACTGCGCAGTAAAATTACCGATATGGTTTATTCTTTTGACATTGAAAAGAAAGGAGGCTGACGGAATGATGACAGTAAGCAGAGAAATACTTATGCACCCCGATTTTATGACTAATCTCGCCGATGAGCTTTGCGCTATGCTTGAAGCGCTCATCGATGCAGAATTCGACAAAGGCGATGACACAGATTTTGATTTTATTGATGAATGTGCAGATGCGATAAATGCAATCCGCTCGGGTGATGAATCGCAGATACTTCCCCTTATTTCACGTAAGGATTTCTTGAAGAAAGTCGGTATTAAGACCGAACGCAAATTCAAAGTTTTGATTGCGGCTTGTGCGGCAATTGCAATCCTTTTCACCGCAGGCACACAGATTGAAGTTGAAGAAAACATTTCAATCGTTCAGGCGCTTTCGGGCATCATTTCGGATTTCTTCACAAACACAAAACAGGTTGAAGAGATAACAACTCAGCCTGTAACAACTACCACAGAAAAGGAAGCAAGTTTAATAAATATCAGCATTGAAACAACTTCCGATTTCAAGACGGAATATTATGTCGGAGAAAAGTTCAGCGACAACGGACTCAAAGTTTTCGGCGAATACGATAACGGCGAAAAAAGGCTTGTACGTATTAACGATTACACCGTTGAGGTTTCCGATAGCTTTGGAACAGAACCGAAATATGAAACGGTAAAAATCACAGTCGGCAATTTCACACAGACACTTGAAGTCAGAGTTATCGAAAGCCTTGAAACGAAAAAGCTGACGTCGATTTACGCAATATTCCCCGATGATTTTGATTTCACGGCAAAAGATTTGAACAACATCGACCTTTCCGAAATGCAGGTTTATGCGGTTTACAGCAACGGCGATGAAACGGAGCTTTCCTCCGATGAATATACGGTTAAAACCGAAATTGAAAAGCATCTGCTTGAAGAAAACGCTTTTGTGACGGTCAGCCACGAAGGATGCTCATGTTCGTTTATGGTGTTTAAGGAATAGCTTGATTATGAATTTATCATAAATCAAGGGAGGTTATTCTATGAAAAAACTTATTAAAAAATTATTGATATTGACAATTATTGCAGCAATGGTTGTTACTGCAATGCCACTGACGGGTATAGGTTTCGCAGAATTATTAAAATTTAATGTTTTTGCAATTGATGAAATTGAAGAAGAAACCGAAGAACCGCAAAGCTACGAGTTCCAATACGGTGATTTCTATTGCCTGAAGACAAAAAGTGATACCGTTACAATTTACAAATATACGGGCAGTGATACAGTTGTTGAAATCCCCTCAGAAATCAACGGCTATCCCGTCACATGGCTCGGTCAGTATTCTTTCAGCCCCCGTTCAAACCCTGCCAATGACAATGTAAACAAAAATGATGCCCTTTATAACCTGAAAAAGGTTGTTGTTCCTCCGTCCGTTGAAGTTATCAATGGTCACGCATTCATACATTGCACAAGCCTTGAAACAGTAATACTTCCTGAAGGCTTGAAACAAATATACGATATGGCTTTCGCTTTTTGCTCAAGTCTTGAAACAATCGAATTCCCTGAATCTCTCAACAGTATCGGCTTTGAATGTTTTAACAAATCAGGTGTTAAAGAGGTTGTTTTTAAGAAAAACC
>JAZNFD010000168.1:0-8682 GCA_045588975.1 Acutalibacteraceae bacterium
AACCATTACTATTATACTTGGAGGTTTGATTGTCTTTCAACTCTTTCGGGCTTGCTTTGAGCTCGCCCGTTTTGGCTTTGCTGAAGCCGTCTTTAACCCCTGGTAGAACCAGGGGTTTATTTCCACACCTGAAGGCACCAAAAAAATCAGGTGCAACGGGAGTATTCCCACTGCACCTGATTATAATTTAATCAACCTTTTTTATATTATGTTTTTATGAATTATGTTGTCAGGGTTCAATAATCTTTATGCCTTATTTCGAGCCGAATATTTCATCAAGGTTGATATGCTCGTGGAAATGTCCGTGTGCGAACGGGAAAAGAATGATAGATATTATATTCTCGGTGAAGAACCAAACGATGAATCTGCCAAGGTTACGGAAGAAGCCGTTTGTGTTGCTCAAGGTGTTGCATGCCCAGCAGTCTTCGCCGCTGCCGTCGCAATGCGGGAAATACTTGTGGCATTTTGATGTACCCTTAACAAATCTGTATTCCTCAAGGTCGCAGGAGGTGCATACTCTTCTCTGCTGCTCTTCGGTAAAGAACTTAGCTTCCTTATAGGTTTCCCATTCTGTCCAAGTGTGGCTCTTACCGTCCGCAGGAACGAGAACCTCTTCGCAAACGAGGCAAACCTGATCTGTTGTGCAGGTCATTTCGGGTCCGGGAGTGTGACCGAGAGCATCAATTCTCTCGCTTTCGATAAGCTGACCGCAGCGTGTGCAGTTCTTGTGTCTTTCGCCTTGAGTTTCGCAGCTTGCTTCAAGTGCTGTTGTCCAAACTCCGTCGTCGTGACCAAGTGCGGGAATTACTTCCGATTCAATAGTGCCCTTACAGATTGTGCATTCCTTAATCTTTTCGCCGTCTGTTGTGCAGGTTGCTTCGAGAACCGTTCTCCAGGCGCCGTTATCGTGGTCGTGTGCATCGATAACAACGGGCTCACCGATGAGTGCACCGCAGATTGCGCAGGTCTGCTGCATAAGACCGGTCTGCGTGCAGGTGGGCTGCTGAGTGATTTCCCATTTGCCAGGGATATGCTCTGTTCTTACAATTTCTCTTGTTTCGAGAACAGCGTCGCAGATCGTGCAGACATATTCTTCTCTGCCGGTTGTTTTGCAATCTGCTTCTTTAACGGTTATCCATGCTGCTGCGTGACCGTGAGAAGGAATAGTTGCAGTTTCGAGAAGTGTTCCGCATTCGGAGCAGGATTGTTGTTTTTCGCCGTCAAGCTCGCAGGTTGCATCGGTGACAATTTCCCACTTTCCGTGTTTATGTCCGTTTTCCGGGATTGTTTCCGTTCCTATAAGCATACCACAATCCTTACAGTAAATCTCAAGTTCGCCGGGCAAAGTGCAGGTGGGCTGAATTGTTGTTACAGATACGGATTCGCCGTGGCCGCTTTTTTCAATCTGCTCTGTTGCATACATTACGTTGCATATTGCGCAGAACAGACCTTTTTCTCCGTTAGCAACACAGGTGGGTTCTCTTGTTATGCTTTCGTAGCCGAACTGATGGGTGTGAAGGTCGAATTCCTTGCTTTCAAGAGCGGTATCGCACATTGAGCAGTAACGGCTCATCTGACCATGGTGGTCTGCCGTTGCTTCAAAATCAATCTTCCATACACCTTCGTCATGCTCAAGCTTTTCGATTGTTTCGGAGGATATAAGACCGAGGCAAACGCCGCAAATATTTTTAATGCTGCCTTCACTTGTGCAGGTGGCGGGGGTTGTGATTGTTACGGGAATATGGTCGAGCTTTGCAACCGACTGTGTATACATTACTCTGCCGCAGGTTACGCAGTTCGCATGCTGCTCACCTTCTGCGGTGCAGGTGGGAGCAACTGTTGTTTGCCAGGGACCTTCTGCACAGATATGGTCGTGACCCGTTTCGGTTACGTTGATTCTGACCATAGGAGTTGATGAAAGGTTGGAATTCTTGATTTTGCCTTCAGCATCTACCTTGTCATAAAGCGTTTCGTCGATAAGGAATTTTGCATAGTAGGTGCCGGGCTTTGTGCCGGTGAATACCTGATAGTTTGAAACATCATCAAGTGAGCCGCCGTCAACGGAGTCTGTCTGCGTTCCGTCTGCATTGCAAAGAACCCATTCGCCGCCATCGCTGATGTAGCCGTAGAAGGGAACATTGTGCTTATTAAAGCCTGCTGTTGCAATTTTGCCGAAGTCAACCGTGCCGCCGGGAGCGATACTGTAAACTCCGTCGCCCTCAAGCTGGACAAAGTCAAGATTGTAGAGGGGAACGATGCCGGTAATATCGGTGTTCATGCTGGTTGATACGAATGACATTGTTCCGCCCGATGCGGAAAGAGGAAGAGTGTTTCTGAGATAAAAAACATTTTCCTTGCCTGTAAGGTCAAGACCGTTATTTTGCGTTGAATCAATAATATCGTTCCAGGAAATTGCTTTGAAACGTTTCGAGGCATTGCCGTCATCGTGTTTCTCATAGTATCCGTCGCAGTTGCCGTATGACTCTTCAAAGCCGTCCATATCCTTAAATTTGATTGCACGGTTATAGAGATTGTCAATGGCCGAAATGCCGCCGGTGCTTGTGTCGGTGCCGAAGCCTATGCATATACCGCCCTGATCATAGCCTGCTGTACTCCAGGATTCTGTTGCTACGCTGTCTGCATAAAATTCGCCGTTCATACCGAAAATGGCAACTTTATAATTAAAGTAAACAGGGCAATCATAATCAAGCTCAACCTCTGTCTGACCAGACTGCTGGCTGATGCCTATTTGTGTATGTGCAGGAAGATTAACCTCTGCAACAGTTTCGGTGGTTGTTTCTTTTGTGAGTGACTCTTCCGTGCCGTAAGCAGTTGAAATTGCCTGTTCAGCAGAGAAGCCGATAGAAACGCTCATTTTTGCATCTGCAACAAGGGGGAAGGAAACTCCGAACTCAGTTGAAACCTCGGTGCTTTGACCGAATGTGTATGTTTCAGATGACTCCATGTAGTTTGAAACCGTTGTTGAAGATGTTTCGCTGTAAGCAGCCGAAACGGTTGTGTCCGAAGCGGAGGGGTTGCTGATAAAACTTGTGTTGGGTGTTCCGTTGGTGCTGTTATATTTTACACCTGGTGCATTGTCTGCTTCAGCAGCATCAAGGCTTTCATATCCTTCTGCCGCGGTGATGAACGCAAGATCGTCATCCGCAAGAGGAATAAGTTCAAAATCATAGAGCACAAGACCGAATGATGAAAATGCAGCTTTGTTTGAACCGCTGCTGTAATCTGTGGTTGTGGCAATATTATAAAGAACAGTTCTGCTATCCGAATTGTTGAGAAGAGGAAAACCGTCCGAACTTCCCGTACAGTATTCTATACATGCGCCTCTGGAAACACCGCCGTTCTGGCCTGAGCGATCAAGAGCGGAACAAATTTCGTTCACCATGCTGTCCTGAACGGCTTTAAGTGTTGTTGTTGTTGCCCATCCGGTGGATTTTGCATAACCCGAACTCCAGGAATTCTCTTTTGAAAGGGCATCCACAACGTTTATATCTATGCTGCTGTTACCGTCATTAGTATAATGCTCGTCATAATTTGAAGAATAACCTAAATTGTTGTTATATCCGAACTCATTGCCCGCACTTTCAAAAATAAGGCTTGCTATGTTAGCCCACGCTCTTGCAAGAGAGGTGCCGTTATGTTCGGCAACAACCAGCTTTTTGTAGAGCTCAATGGGAGATATTTCCGACGGGTCAATCGTTGACTCGCCGCCGTTGATGTCATAATAGGTTTTGCCATCAATGGTAATTTGTTTTATACCAACTCTTTTTCCGTCACGTGTTATAAACTCAATGCTGTCTGCCGCATGAATGTGCGGTGCGGCAATCATCATGCAGGACATAATGAGAGTTAATGAAAGGGTTATTGCGATAAGTTTTTTGAACAATGATGTTTTCATTTGGTGAAAACCTCCTTATTTTGATGTTTGTTGAATCTTAATTAATATATGTTCCTACTCAAGCATTCTTTCCGTGCAGCCGCAGATACTTATTTCTTTGTCTGCATCAAGATAGCTGATGCAATCGCCGCACCACTCTTCGCTGCGTTCCTTGTTTAACGGAGTGTAGTATTCGCAAGGCTCCTGAATCGCCGTTACAATCGGATTTCCGTCTGCCGTATAGACAGGATTTTTCTTTAAATCGGGGAAAACGGGTAAGGGCTCAACCTTGTCCCTCTCGTTTTCCTCATAATATCCGTAGTGAATATTAAATGTTTTGTTTTCAATATTAATCACCTTGTATAAATCACCCTCACGAGGAATGGTTGCTTTGTGCATTGCATCACCTCTTTTCTGAGGAACAAAAAATTCCTCCGTACTGCCATGACAACAGTATAGAGGAATTTTTTTGAAAAAACATCGCTATTTTTAACCGATTTTTGAGCTATATTTTTTCAGATGTATGCTCCCAAATCAAGGCGGTTTTTTGCACCGGTCTTATTCTTCGCCTGAATAATGAGCGCATTTACCGTGTGTGCGGAAAGCGAAAGCTGTTTTGCAATTTCCGCATTTGAAAGACCGAACGCCGCAAGGCGGGCAATTTCACGCTCACGCACCGTAAGCGATGCGGAAACATTGTTTTTGAGCACGGCGTTATGGAGCTTTGTCCAGCCTATGTGAAGCTGTTTGTGAAGCTCTTTGACTTTTTTGAGAGCCTCAGCATCTGCCAATGCAAGCCTTTCGTCAAGAAACAAACCAAGCTGTCTGCGATGCTCAACAAGAGGTCCGTAAAGCTTATCGGGCAGAGTAAGTGCGATGGCTTTATCAATATGTAATGCAGCTCTTTTGTCGTCGCCGGATTGATGGTAAGCAATTCCGCAAAGCAGTCGAAGATATATTTCGGCAATAACAATTTTATCCGTAACCATCTGCGTAATCATAGGCTCCATTATGTAGGGCAAGGTTTTCATAAGACCCAAACCGTTTATGTCATCAAATTTAATGTTTCCGAGTGCAAGCTCCTGTGCATTAACCAAAAGATGTTTTACATAGTATACTCTTGCGGCAGGGTGTGCATCGTGCGGCAGATTATCAAAACAACCCCGTTTAAACCAATCCGGAAAATCCCTTGTCTCACGGATTGCACTGTCCGCTGCGGCAACGGAAAGCGTGACAATATCACGGTCTGTATCATCCTTGCATGGTGCTTCGTAAAGATGGTTTTTCGCCTTATGCCACATCTGCAAATCGCCCTTCCACATTGCACAAAGAGCAAGCAGCATGCCGCCCGAAATAACGGCATAAAATCCGCTGTGATTTTCAAGAAAGTAGTTTGCATAGTCATAAACCTTGTCTATTTCACCACGGCTGTATGCGATTTCAGCGGCAAAAAGCGCTTGCGCTTCGGGATGAAAGGACAAAGCATCCATGCATTCATCCGCAGTTCCGGGAGTATTATATAAATCCGTCATGTCAAGAAACGGACTTTTACGAACAAGTGGTCTGTGCACCGCCTCGTTTTCCTTAACCTCTTTGCGTCTTTTGTCGGCAGGTCTTTGTGCATCGGCAGGAATCATCCAGCTTGCTCCGAATCGAACTGCGCCCGTTATTTTGCCGAGCTTGCAAAGATTTTGCACACCCCTGACCGACATATTCCACTTTTCCGCTGTTTGCTGAACGGTTAACATATCTGTTTTCATACCTGCCACCTCACACATTGTGCGTCCTTGCGCATAATATCCGATTTCATTATAATGCGTCCTTGCGCACAATGCAAGTATTTTATTTCAATTTGTTATAAGCACTGTAACTATCCTAGGCATTCGCCTTGTTAAGCAACAGATTTGTCCCCTCAAATCCGCAATAAAAGGGGGCACCCCTTACACCCCGCAGAAAATATTTAGATAAAAAGATAAAAACAGGTGCAGCAGAAGTATATCCCGTTGCACCTGATTTTAATTTCAAGATGTATTTATGCCGCGAAAATTAGCTCGTGATTAACAATCTCCCTTGCCCTTGCTTCTATATTATTCATACTGGCAACCCACTCCATTTGTTTTTCTTCTTTGAACTGTTCCGTGATGCCCTCGGCAAATTTCATCTGTTCTACCAGCCGAGAGAACATATCTGATGCCTGTTCATCAACCTCTGCAAGATGAGTCCACAATGTTCCTATCATAATCATAATATTGAACTGTACTCGTTTATGTTTCATAAGGTAATCTTTGCGTTTCAGTCCCCATACACCGAGTGATTTGCTTGCTTCGGCAGGTAACGTGATATTAGGAAATCTGTAATCACCAACCATTCTGTATGTGCCGCCGTTCTGTTCAAATGATGATTTATTCATAATTATAACTTCCTTTCAATCAGTAACAAAAGTGTCGTATGCAAATTTAGCACCGAGTCTGAAACCTGCAATAAAACTGTCCGCATTGCTTACGCAAAGAAATTCACTGGATTGACTTGCATATTTCAAAAACAACGCCTTTTCTTCCTCGGTTAATTTTGATGTCAGCTGTTCCTCTGTTTGCGAGAGTGCATCTAACTTCTTCTTGATTTCCACCTTCAGTTCTGTTATACTTTCTTGGGGTTCAATATTGCCGTAATAAAATTCTTCAATAAAATGTGACATAACAATCTCCTTGTAATTAAGTTGTTATTTTCAGCAAAAGTACAAGTGCAGAATATGTATGTTACTGCCGATAAACATTTATTTTATTGAATCCGTTATTAACAATCGTACCAAACCAGCAGCTCACGCTTTTACGTGGGTTGCTTGTTTTTTTCGGTGCGAGGGATTTAGTTTCTCGCACTCTTTTTCTTTGCTTAAAACACAAAAATGCCCTCCCGAAAATCGGGAAGGCAAAACAAATTATTTATTTTGTTCATCAAGATATTTTTCAGCTCCACCGGAAGCTTTCACTCGTTCAATCATACCTTCTTCATAAATATCGGAATACAAGAAATCTCTTACCTCAACACAGCCTTCTTTTTTTGTGCCGTTCTCATCTTTCGGGTATTCAAGAACTAAATCCATAGCATAAAACTTCACATCGGCATCGTCGAAAATCTTTTTAATTTCAAGAATCAACTCTGCCAAACGTTCATAAGAAACGTTCTCATCATTAATATAGATAGTGAGTTTGCCTGCCTTAGCACCAAGCTCGTTTACGTTGTATTCTCCGTCAAGCGTTAAATCTTCAATGAGCATTGCATAATCGGGTACAAAAGGATCGTTTGAATGCTCCATTGAGACAAACTCTATATCTCCGAATCCCATATCTACGGCATACGGAAACGATTGGCTGTCTAAAATTCCATCTACCTTTTCTCCGTATTCGTTCCCGAGTCTTACCGAAGTGTTCCAGCCTGTCAGAACATCGCTCTCATATTTATCGGTTTTTAATTTACCGTACATATCAATCACTAAAGTAAAATGACTGTCTGTACTGCTTGGAGATTGAATAAATGCGTGGTAATATCCGTCTTTAAAATCATAGATAACTTTTTCAATTTCAAAATCTTTGTCGCTGTATTTTTCTTCAAGGTGTTTTTCAGCCGTGTTGGTTACAATGTGTTTTGATATCGGATTTCCGACAAAAACATTTACAGTAACACAAATACCAATAACAAGTGCAATCGAAATAATAACCGCAACAGCCTTCAGTATTTTTTTCTTCATTACCTATTACTCCTTTCCAAGAACAAGCCGTAAACCCTCACGGTATCACCGCCCGCTTATTCTGTTGCAATATCTTTTATACTTAACGAAATATACTTTTCAAGAACATCATTTAAGGTTGTTTTATCTTCTGATAACAAATAAAATTATATCATATAGATATGAGTTTTTCAACAAAAGAAAATTGCTGATACTTCTTTGCTTTTTACGGAATAGTCCAAGCATCGGAAAAAATGTCATATGCTTTTTTAAAAACCGCGGATTCAAATGACCGAGCCCGCATATATTACCTTGGGGTGATATATATGAAAAGATCATTGAAGCTATGGCAAATCGGCGGGTTTATATTCACGGGTATTGCGGGAGTCCTTCTGCATTTTCTTTATGACTTAACAAGAGGCAGTGTAATCGTCGCACCGTTTTCGGCAGTAAACGAGTCAATATGGGAGCATATGAAGCTGCTTTTCTTCCCGATGTTTATATTTGCTTTGATTGAGTATAAATACATCGGCAAAGATTACGAAAACTTCCTGTGTGCCAAACTCGCAGGCATACTGACGGGCTTGCTCATAATTCCCGTATTATTCTATACCTATACAGGAGTTCTGGGCGTTACCGCAGACTGGTTTAATATTTTAATTTTCTTTATCGCATCAGGTGTGTCTTATTATCTTGAAACCCGGCTGTTAAAAAACGGGACTATGCTTTGCAAAACACCTCAGCTCGCTTTTGTTTTACTGTGCCTTATTGCATTGCTGTTTGTTGTTTTTACTTTCGTTCAGCCCGAAATACCGCTGTTTATGGATATGTCAACAGGCAATTACGGTATATAACTTGCTTTTTTATCTCTTTGCTGTATAATAAAAACAGATATGAAACCGAAAGGGATTTATAATATGAAAAAGGAATCCACGCTTGTTTTTACAGGTGACATAGGCTTTGACCGATATATGTACGGCAAATGGGACGACAGTGCGCTTATCTCCGATGAAGTACTCAGCTTTCTTCACGGTGCAGATCACGTTATCGCAAATGTCGAGGG